>JAGQVA010000308.1 GCA_020438265.1 Bacteroidota bacterium | reverse complement strand
ATATGGCCAACGTTAGGGCCCGAAGCAAGAAAACAGGCCGGGAATATTTTTATTTATGACGAAGCCAATCATGATCTTCTGCTAACTGCCCTTGAATCAGGCGAGATCAATATGGGAGAATTGAATCTGGATCTGGAAAGAAGAAGAGCGTTACTTTTTTCTGATAATCAACAAATCAAACAAAGAGCAGAAGCCCTGTTCACCGATGCAGGAGTGGTACAACGCAGAGAAGCCATTCAGAAAATGCGTCCGGCTCTTGAGTTGGCGGGAAATAACAAACATGGAAGTGAGTTATTTATGACTAATTGTAGCAGTTGTCATCAGTATGGAGATAAAGGACAAAATGTAGGACCAGTTCTTACAGAGATCAGCCGAAAAAGCCGTGAATCCCTCCTTCACGATATTCTTGATCCTAATGCAGCCGTTGATACGCGTTATGTAAATCATCAGGTAAAGACGCAGGATGGGAAAATTTATCTGGGAATAATCAGCCGCGAAACTGATACAGAAATAACCCTGCAAAGCATGGGAGGACAGGAAGTGACACTTGGTAAAAATCAGGTTGAATCATTGACTTCCCAGGGAATTTCGATGATGCCGGAAGGATTGGAAGAAGGAATGAGTGTACAGGATATGGCTGATTTACTGGCTTTTTTGCAGGGAAAATAATCCTTTAATCCAGTTCCAGATCTTCTTTTGTTTGTCCAGGAAATAATTGAATTTCCCAAAAATGAAGGCGTACATCAGAAGAAGAACCTGATAAATAGGCGTAATCAGAAGAATATAAGCCAGGACGTACCAGAAATTGCAACATTCCAAACCAGTAAGCGGCATGATAAACTTCGGGAAGTAGGCGGCAGTGGAACCAGTAACTGCGAATACGGTTAAAATAATCGTATAGTCCCAGATTTTTTTTCGTTTCTCTTTGTCCATAACGCAGTTACCAGAATTTAAATCGCAATATCGATATTAGATGAGAAACAAAAAATACAGAGCATTGTTTTCATTATTTCTCAGGTGTAAAAATGATTTTACTCCTTAATTGATTAAATATCAAAAGTATTACCATAGCCAGGGTTTTCCTATAAAAATGAATCGTAAGATTCACATCCCGTTAGGGATGAAATATTGGTAGAAATATATGGATTTCGCCTCCTCCCGTCAGATTTTGCGTCGTTACGACGCAAAATCTGACGGAGATTTGGGAATAAAACCCTTTGCTACCAATATTTGACCTGATGTACGACAGAAAGATGTCGTAGATTCCAACGACAAAAAGATGTAGCCATTTTTGATTAAAACCCAATGGTTTGAAAAATTTCCTTTTTGTTTATCCACTTGTTCGGGACGATATTGACTTGAGTTCCGCACTCTGGCAGGGAAATAATCCAGGCATTTAATTCTGGGTCAAATATGATTGCGACCGTATTTCCCGCCCATTTTTTTCCAATGGGCAAGTATTTTCCAAAAAATTTGACCCTTCCATTTGATAAGGCTTTCCGTTGCCAGAGAAATTGGGCCAAATATTGTTGAACCCTTTTGATGCAAAAGTCATGTCTTCGATAGGGCCTTGGATTTTCGGTGAGCATGGGGTAAAGCTCCTTTCGGGTCTTATCTCCTTTTCGGCGAATTCGGTAGACTTCTCGTTGCCTTTGGCAGATTTGATCCAGGGCCTGTTGTAATTGGGCTGGGGTTTCATATTTGGCAGGATTGACCCACCGATAGGTCGTTCCCTGAAGATTCTCAACAATACCGTTTTCCTGGGGCCTGCCAGGCGTATTTTGAACCACCTCTATCCCCATCCCTACCCACCATAAGATGGCCATGGTAGGAATATCCCGGGTCTTGGCATTGACAAAAGGTAAACCATTGTCAATTTTGATTCTTTGAGGCAGGGTCCAACGCTTAAAAGCCTTTTCTACTACTTTACAGGCCTTTGACTGGGGCCACTGAGTCATCACTTCAACCTCCGCCACTTCACTGGCTAAGAGACTTCCGCTCCCTTCATCGGCTATTTGTAACCACGAAATGGCTTTCCCATCGCTTATCTCTATGTGTTCTTTCCCATCTATTTGCCAGGTATGATGTACCTGATCTGTCCACTTTTCCCGACGATCTGCCTCAGAAGGATTCTCCCCTTTTTTTTCTCTTTGCCTGATGCCCACCAACGTTGGATTGTTCGCTCGTGAGGAATTTCCTTATCCGGGTGTAAAGAGAGTAGCACGCTGCGAATGTAAGGAGCCCCCTGAGCACCATCTTTGACTGATTCTACTAATAATTTCACCTCCTCATAAGGACTTTTTCTTCCGCTTTGATGATAATTAGTTCCTAAGCCTTCATAGCCTTTGGATTCAAAACGTTGATAGATTTTACGAACACCATCACGTGAGTAACCCACCTGCTGGGCAATAGAAGCGTAAGAAAATCCCTGCTGCCGGAGCTTAATAATAGCTATCCGGGTCGAATGAGAAATGGGTTTAGCCATGATTATCTACTTTGAAATCTATTCCAAAGATCGTAATATGGCTACATCTTTTTGTCGCTAATATGTACGACATCTTTCTGTCGTACATCAGATTTTATATTGGTAGAGAAAATGCGCACCTCTCTTTTCTATCTAACCTAACCAGCGCGCCCTGGGGCGCGCAAGGATATAGGAATCACTTTTTTGCTACCAATATTAAATCCCTAACGGGATTTTTGCTATTCAGCAAAGAAAAAACTAACCTAAACACAACATGTGTTGTCAAAATTATTTTTTCTGCCATCAAACCCTACACACCCCGCAAATACTCCTGTCCCTCCTTAATCAGCCTGATCAAATCTCGTTTCGGCAGCCCTATCATCAATCCCTGATCCTGCAACACCGTTGGGTCCATGCCATTATCCATGAGCAATTTATTTAACAACAGAATCATAAACGTACGACCGTTCGCGTCAATAAACGGGTGAATGACTCCCATGCCCCGGCAACAGTCAATAATGGCTTCCAGTTTTTCGTCCTCACTTCTTGCCTCTTCAATCGCAGCATTATACTTCTGGATGACGAACTCCATCAGGTTGGCGGTGGCTTCCTGGATATTCGGCTCAAGGTTCCTCAAAGCTGTACTCCATCTAAATGCTGTAAACGGTTGACTGCGATCGGTTAGGGCTGAATAGTAGATAGGAGAATTGGGATTTTCCTGAATTAACCCTCTTTGAAACTCCGTTAAAGTTCCTGTTTGAACCATTGCCTGGGTTTGTTCACGCATCAAGGCTTCCAGTTCTCTTACCCCTTCCTCAGTGGTTTCAGTTGGATGAACTCCCCATGAATTGGAAACGTTCTTGATTCCTGTTTGCTGAAAATGTTCGGGACGGAGGATAAGGGTGGGATGCAACTCCATATTATCATTAAACTCATCATAGGTTACAAATGAGGTTGCAGTATCATGGAGCTGTGAAAGAAAATCCATCGTCAAAGGTTCGCCTAGATTCTCAATGTTTAATTTTAGGCCTTTCATCATCGATCCCATAAATCCTCTGGAAATATCATAAAAATGTTTGTTGTCATTCTGGTGTACCTGTCTGTCAATCAGCATTTTCCAATAGTTCTCTCTTCCCAGATTATTCAAAGGTGTTACACGAAAGTTTCTCGAGTTAATTACGTCCTGCTCAACCAGGTTTTCCAGTATTTCTGTCTTTTTAATGAAAAATGTCTGATGAAGATAAATACTGAGTCCCGTTTCATCCGTTCCATTTTGGATTAAATTTGCCTCAATCCGTTCAATCGTATTGAGTGATTCCTCCGTATTTGGCAGTCGGTTGATAATTTCTTTCAGGCCATCATCTTTGAGGGAATTTGTATCGTTGAGAAGGGAAATAATTTCCGATAACCCGACTTCATCAACCCTGTTAAACCTCAAATAATTATCCAGTCTTACCGCCTTGTTTCGATCCACTTTTTCCAGTTGTCTTACCAGTACATTTAACTGATCAATATTCCCGGCCTCAGCTGCTCCTTCGATTTCCAGCATAACTCTCAGGAATTCAGTGTCAGTAGTCAGAAGTAGCCTGCCTATAGGGTTATCCATTGAAAGTACCTCTTCAAGTAAAACAGGGTCCAGTTCTCCAGTGAGATTATTCGAAAAATTGTCGATCATCCCTTGTAGATCCCGAAGCCTGTTTACTTCCAGTTCTGCAAGTGTATCTTTTGCTTCAAAGGCAGTTCTTACGGGTAATCCCAGTTTCATCAATCCATTCATAATTGGAAAGATTTCCCGCGCTTTTGCCGCTTCTATATTTCCCAGGAGAGCCAGATTCCTGATCGCAAACGGATCAAGTCGCGTCCTCAGATCAAAATCATTGTTCATATTACTTAGCTCTCCATTTAGTTTCATTAATTCAGTTACACCAAGATCTGCGAGCGCATCCCTTGCCTCAAGAGCATTTTTTAACGGAATATTTAGTCTTAATAATTGATCTATAATGGGACGAATTTGGGCTTTGGTATTGTCTTCTATATGCCCGAACAACACTCTTTCAAGCGGACTATCAGGAACCAATAATTGTTGAATGGCATTATTGGCGTCTTGAGTACCTTGTATGGCTTTGTCCAGATTATTATTTAGCTGCTGAAGCTTACGAGTGCTTAATTTTGAAAGAGATTTTTTTGCCTGTGAAGCTGTTTCAAAAGATACATTTAAATCCATAAAAAGAGCGGTAACAGCTTTGCGTACTTGTTCTCTATGGCTTGAAAAGCCTATTTTACTCTTCAGAGAACGGGTTAGCTCCTGCAACTGTCTATTCTTTGAGCTATTGGTAAATTTTTGTCTTTGCCGCTCTAATCGCTGTCTTCGGTTTGATCTGAACCTCATTTCCTTGCTCAGCGGGCTAAGGTTCCCAAACCGATCATTTTTATTTTTATTTCTATTTCTCGTTAAGAATTTAGGGGATGCCATGGTATATTATTTTTTTGATAAGGTTTTTTAAGGATTAAGTAAGTACGGTGCATGAAAAGCCTTATTTAAGCTGGAGATGAAGATCCCTCTCTACGTTCGGGATGCCCCTTTCGGGTGAGAAATTAGCTTGCCAGAATGGCAAATTATGGAGGCAGCCCGGTGGGCATCTCGACCAACGGGAGAGATCTTCATCAACTTTCTTAATTAAGGTCTGTTACACATTTATTTGCTTCACCATTTATTTTCATCTATCAGTTTTCGTCTCCGTTAGAATTATTTCGGTTCCGAGCCCTCGCTGCAGCGTCCTCAGCAATCTGCCTGAACAACCTGCGATTCTCAGGTTCCGGAATATTTGTATCAGGCTCAGCCTGGGGCTCAGGAGCTTTCTCATCCGGTTCTTCAGTTGTATTAATTCTATTCCGGGCAGCTTCAGCAACCTGACTGGCAATGAGCCGGAAGACATTTCGCCGTACCGTTTCCGGGCTATCAACCTCCCCGGCAGACGCTAATGCAGCTGCCAGGGCTTCTCTACGAGTCAGAATATTCGGATTCGCCAGATTTACACCTGTGTTTTCAAGTGCTTTGATTGCTTCGGCCAAAGCGATAGAACGAGCTTCCTGCCGATCCACTTTCCCCTGTATTTTCAGGTTAAGTCCAGCTTTTTCAGCCATATTAGCAAGGGTAGCATCTACCGCCGCCCGGGCTTCCTGTTCGTTCACCATTCCTGATATTTTCAGCGAAATTCCCGCTTCCTGTGCCGCTTTTGCTGCCGTTTTATAAGCAACCCGCCGGGCGGTTTCTTCCTGAAGAACAGATTTTCCAATACTTCCCTCAGCTGTGTCGTGCGCCAATTTTACGGAAATGGCTTTTCTGGCCTTTTTTTGGGCAGTGCGACTAACTCTCTTGTTTTTAGTTCGCCCTCTCCTGCTCAGAGATTTACTTTTTGCCATAGAGTTTCTCGTTTTGAATTAACAGGTAAGCGTTCTAAACACCGGAGGTATAACTGACGACCAACTGAATGTTGCGCAAATGGGCCTTGTTCCCTTTGATGCGAAGTTTCCAATCTGTTCCTTCACCCGGAACCAACAGCCCGGTGGTAGGTAGAAACTTGCCATCAGGTAAGTCAATTCCATTACCCAATTGCAGGGTGATATTCATTGGCGCGGGTTCTATGAGATCGTATTTGGTGAAAATGCCTGCGATTTTACTGCCATGCATATTCGGGAACAGATCACGGCTAATCGGAAGAACAATTTCATCCCCTTCGCTACTTATAAAATCATTCCATTGTCCGGGGAAATCAAAGTGCATATCAAGGAATTTAACTGTCTGATAAGGTTTCAACATCCCCTTCACTGCATTTGCGAAAGACTTTCCACCTTGTTTAGCTGAATATTTCAGGTTGATGGTTACTTCCAGCAGATCGTTCACATTGTAAGAACCCTTTTTGCCATTCAGTTCCAGTCTCCAGGTTGACACAGCTCCGGTACCTTCAAATGGCAGGTAGCGTTCACTGTCAAACCTAAGCTCAAAGAGGCCGTTATTTTCCTCAAATTCGGTGTGATGGGAAAGGGCAATTTGCTGGTTGGGACGCCAGTCGCTCCGGATTCCTTCAGGCTGTCGACCT
>JAGQVA010000307.1 GCA_020438265.1 Bacteroidota bacterium | reverse complement strand
GCAATGGCGCATAGACTCAATATTAATCCTTACATACTTTTCGTAGTGATCGTTTTACTGGTCCTGCCCTCAATACTAATCGGGCAAAATCTGACTGTAACCCCCAACAACGAATTAATAAAAAAGATCAAATCAACTGAAGGATTCACAGCTTTATGGACATTTGATGAAAAACCAGGAAAAGCAAGGAAAGCAATCGGAAAAGGAAAATACGCCTTAAAAGAAGGAAATGGCAGGATTGAAAGGGAGAATGAAGGACCTCTTTCAGGTTATTCCATCAAACTTGATGGTTCAAACTTTCTGAGTCTGCCCAATTCAAAAACCAAAACCTTAAATATTCACGGTATAGATCAAGGAGTAACTGTCATTGCCTGGGTGAAATGGACCGGCGAGCAGACAGGTTTTGTAGGCGGAATGTGGAATGAATATCAGGATGGAGGGAAAAGACAATACGGTTTGTTTCTTTCCTTACCCTATTATAATGGTCGGGATCAGGTTTGTGGTCATATTTCAAAAAGCGGAAAACCAACTCCGCCATTCCCTTACTCTATCGATTATTCAGCCAGTCAGCAAAAAGTTCTGCTCAATGAATGGACTTGCATTGCCTTTACGTATGACAGCCAGTGGATAAAATCCTATTTGAATGGAGAGTTTCGGGTGCGCGAACCAGAATTAATCAATCACACAAAAGGATTTGAAGGTTATCCGGAAGGGCTTGTCCAAAGTAAAAACCCCTATTTTTTCCCGGATGGAATGGGAAATAATGGATCAGATTTTACGGTAGGTGCCGTTTTACTAAAAAATGGAATGGGTAATTTTTTCAAAGGATTGATTGGTGGTTTGGCAGTGTTTGACAGGGCTTTGGATGAAAATGAGTTGAGGAGGCTGGCAGAATAAAATTTATCAGGTATTTTTCAGATTATTTTAGTTTTTTAAAAAATGAGCAAAATAAACCCCGGAGTCGATTCATATTTAGCTGTAGGTTGCGGACGCTGCCCACTTGGCGGCACCGCTGAATGCAAAGTCCATACCTGGCCCGCAGAATTACAACAATTGCGAATGATCCTCCTCGAATGTGGCCTGACTGAAGAAGTGAAGTGGAGTGTGCCCTGTTATACCTGGGAGAATAATAACGTCGCCATCATGAGTGCCTTTAAAGAATACGCTTCTATAAGCTTTTTTAAGGGTTCTTTACTGAAAGACCCTCATGGAATTCTTGAAAAACCGGGAGAAAATTCGCAGGCTGCTCGGCTTTTTAAGTTTACCGATGTAGAGAAAATTATTGAACTGGAACCTGTTATCAAAGACTATATCCACGAGGCAATTGAAATAGAAAAAGCAGGTCTGAAAGTAGAATTTAAAAAGAATCCGGAACCTCTTCCGGAAGAATTAGAGAAAAAATTTGAAGAAGATCCCGCTTTTCAGGCTGCTTTTGAGGCATTGACTCCGGGAAGGCAGCGAGGGTATATTCTATATTTTTCACAACCCAAACAGTCCAAAACCAGGGAGTCGAGGATTGAGAAGTACGTAGAGAAAATATTTGAAGGGAAGGGGTTTCATGATCGGTAGATTTTCTCTAAAAAAGCCTCTTTTTAAAAGATGAAACATAAATTATCGGACTATTATGAATGATGCTATTCTTTCAAAAACAGGTCTCACCATGAAGGAAATTGACGAAATTACTCAAGAATTAGGTATGGGTCTGGTTTGTTTTGTGCATAAAGAAACCAAAGAGATTTTGTCTATTCCTGAAGAATTTAGCTTTGGTGATATTGATTCGGAGGATGGGGAGGTATTCAGAGACCAGTTACCCAAAGAGGGAGAGCCGTATTGGGAATTCCGTAAAATGAGTTCTCGTGATTCCTTTATTGTTATGGAACAATTTACCAATCAGCTATCTCATGGTTATTTAAAGGATAAACTTTCCGAGGCCTTAAATCGAAGAAAGCCATTCAGGAATTTCAAAAATATTATTGACAATGCTGGCGAATACCGGGAAAAATGGTTTGAATTTAGCTACCAAAAGCTTCTGGCTCATGTCATTGAGGAATTGGAAATGCAATGGAGGGAAGGATGAGGATATTTTTCTCTGATTCCTGTGCAAAAAGACTCCTGTACACTTTTTCGATACCCTGTAATATCTCCTACAGATCACACTAATTTCACGGATCTAAACGCTTGGCAATGGAATTGATCTGTGGAATCTGTGGGAGGTTGGGGTTAATTAATATGAAGATAATAGCACTATATTTAACTACGATTTTGGCGATTTCTTCTGTAATCTTGCCCTCCGATGAAAATAGGTTACCAGCAGTATTTGAAAACAATTTAATTTCTCTTTCTATCCCCTATGAGTCCGGTACTCTTCTGATGTACACGGATACAGGAGGAAAAAACTTCTTGTACAAATCAGGAATTCAGAAATTGGATACTAAACGTACTAAAAAGAACTTATGGGAAAAGTCAAATATTGAATCGGTCCTTACCAAAAAAGGAATTCCAATTCCCTATTCAAAGGAAATCTATTTCACTAACGATCCATCTTCCAATTACGATGGAATGTTAGGTAGAGAGTGGTTTGCCAATAGAATCTGGGAATTTGATTACTTGAATAATACCTTAAAACACCTTAAGTTCTTTGAAAAAAACGAAGAAAGCATTAATCAAAAGGTAAGCTTGTACTTTAAATCTGATTCTTTGGGTAATCATACCCATCATTTGCCCAGAATTCGAGTTATTGTGAAATCAGATACTCTTTCAATGCTGTTCGATAGTGGAGCTCAAGCACACTTGTCAAGTAAAGCTCAAAAGGAACTTAACAAAAATGAACTCACTGCAACAAGTTTTATTAACGCTTCAACCTTCGATAAATGGAGAAATACTTACCCTGAATGGTTCATAATTAAAGAAGGTGATTTGTCGTTTGGTGAGAAATCTGATATTATCCTTGTCCCTGAGATCCAAATTGGGGAAACAGTTGTTGGACCTGTTGAATTTGTAAAACGTGATGATTCGAATTTTAAAGTGATGTCTAACTTTTTTATGGATAAAGAAATTGCAGGTGCATTAGGAGGTAATGCTTTGTCTATATTAGAAAATTTTATTGTGGATTACACAACTGAGGAATTAAGGATCAAAAACTAACCCCAATAAAACCTAAACTGCATTAAAACACAGTTTAGCCAACCGTTTATCGTAGGACTTAAAACAAATTTTGCTGCTTTTTTCTATCTTATTCTTATAAGAAAGCCCTGTTTAGAGCTAAAGTCTCACCAGTTTTTGTTGAGAAGTTTTCTGATCCCAAAGAACCTGAACAGTATAATACCCCGCAGGCAAATGACTAATATCCAATATTTCATTCCCCATAATTTGCCGATTCAAAACCTCCCTCCCATGAACATCCAAAATCCTCAACTCTCCTGATTCCTGAATATCGGTGTAAACCTGAAGCGTTCCCTGACTCGGATTAGGAAAAATCTGAAATACATTTTCCTCTATTTCCTCATCGATATCAATCATAATATCTACATCCGCCACAAATTTGGAAAGCAGTCGGATGTAAGCCGTCTGATATCCCAGGCTATTCTCCGTCACAGACCATGAATTCAACGGCCAGCTCGTGTTAAAATCCTTATAAGACTTTTGTGGAGGTTGGTTTTTGGGAGGAAAAATATTCTCAGAGCCACAGATCGCATTATTTCCCGCAGAGCCACAATTATTGGGGCAAC
Organism: Bacteroidota bacterium; assembly: GCA_020438265.1. GTDB lineage: Bacteria > Bacteroidota > Bacteroidia > J057 > J057 > JAGQVA01. The sequence goes on along the minus strand of JAGQVA010000307.1, from coordinate 2,862 downwards.
AGCCATCCCAGTCATAGCCCGGATTTGGGCCTCCAACAAGAAAACCGGGAGCGGGGCCATAAGTTGAAGTGCCTACACGATCCCAGAGGCTGCTGCCATTGGTAAACCATGTATGGTAAAATTCATTCACACAATTATCCCCGCCAAAATCATACATATTGGACAAATAGACCATTGAAAAAGGATTTACCCCATGTAGATAATGCAGATATTCCTGGGCTGCTTCTTTGGTTTTTGCATCGGTTGCGGTGTTCAGACCATAAAAATTCATGGCGTAAAACATATTTCCCTGTGCTGCCTTGGTGCGGTTACTTCCCCATGTATAATCCTTGATATGTGCCCGGTAAGGATCGTTGAGATTGTCGTATGCAGGAATGTTTTCGCTGCCATTGAGCATGGCATTGCGGTAGGTATTTTTGATATCATTAACTACTGCACCGGAAGCTCCATTGATCGTCGTGTAATAAAGCAAAGCCTCCTGCACAGTTTCCTCAAAGGGATAAGCAAAATTCCATTCAAACAAATGCGCGCTCTGATAATTCTGGTCAAAATAGTTTTGGTAAACCGTCCTACCCGTTGCTTCGAATAGAAAACACGCCGCTTCAAGTTTGTTCATTTTTCTCCCGTAATCGTCTTCCTCCTGCTGTCCGGCCCCAATTCCCTGAGAATTATAGGCAGGATCATTATTGCGGAATAATACATTCGGATTCGTCGTAGCCCAGGTCCAGGCATCCTCAGCCGCATCTACCAGATTATCAGCATAAGCATTTTGCCCGATAGAACGGAAAACCTTCGAGCTGATTGCCAAAGCAGCAGCCGTATTCAGCGAAGCAGAAGTCGTGGCTGGACCGTAAAGACTTTGTCCCGTAGCAGAAGAAGGAGGGCTGGCGTGAGACTCCGAAACGATCGACAAAACTCCTCCATTGGATTGTTGCATTCGCAGCAGGTGATCGATGCCCCATTTGGCTTCATCCAGCAAATCCGGCACCCCATTCCCCGATTCCGGAATATTATAATCATCGCCCCAGGCCTTAGGATTTTCCAGATAAGCCTTCATCATTTCCACCACATAATTGGCCGTCCAGTTGGTGTACTTATTATAATCTCCGGCGTCGTACCAGCCGCCGCTGACATCTTTTTCAGTAGAAGCACTATTGGGCGAAGAAAAAAGACGGCAGTTCTTATCCTGCAAATTACCAATATGGCTTGCTCCATCTGCCCAACCCGCACCAGCGTATTGAGCATTTTTTGGAAATCCTACACGCTGGTAAAAATAGGTTCTTACCGCCTGTTTCAGGATTTCATTATATATCGATGCAGATATTTCAAATTCAAAAGACCGCAGGTTTTTGGACACATCAAGGATATAATATTTCCCAGGCGTATTCACCGAAGAAAAGTCAAAATGCCAGGCTTTATCGCCCGAGGAAAGATCTGTTTGTCCTCCGCCCCAGACTGTTGGATTGCCTGTAAAAACCTGAGTTCCGGTTCCGGCATTCACTACGGCATAAGTAGCGCCGGGGGTAAAAGCATCACTCACATCAAATCCTACGTGCGGATCTCTGATTACCGCCACTTTTTTGCTGGACGGAATATATCCAAACTGATCGATAGTGATGAATGGAGTGATGGTTTGGGCGTAGGTGGCCGTTAGTAAACTCATCAAAGAAAGTGTAGTAAGTAAGCGAATGAAATGAGGCATAAGGATATTGGTTAACAAACTTTTCTTTGGGTGGAATTTATAAAGGGTTGGAGGAAATGTCATCCTGTGATAGCAGGTGTTTTGTAGAACCTCTTGTGAGGGCATCGCTCTCAAGCACTAATGATTACCCATATCTTTTGATATGAGAGTTTTTTGTCTGAAAAGCCATCATTTTTGCGTCAATATTCTCAGGAGGCCCCCGATCGCTTCGCGTCGGGGGTGACAAAGCATGCGCTTTGTGGAGACACGCCGAAGATTTCGGCGTTTTTATAGTCAGCCAATGGCTGTCATGTCACCCCCAACTTGATTGGGGGCCTAACGCGAAGCGATCGGGGGCCTCCATTAGCCGAAAAAGCAATCGATTGAGGGGAAGGTGTCGCATGCGAGGGGGTAAAAGAGGGTTGAAACAAATTTTGCCGATTTTGAGAATTTTGGGATATTTAGAAATCTACAATTTGTGGAAAGGACAATCATGAGACAGATCCACCAATTTTATAAAAGCATCTAAAGTTCCGGGTTATATACCCAATGCCATAGAGTACCAGGAACTAGAGAAATTTGACAATGGAGGTATATCGGGAACTATTCCTGGTAGTTGGATGTTGAACTAAACCTCCTACGTCGGTAGTCCTCGTGGCGTAGGTTTTCTGCTGATTTCCAGGTTATTTCTGTTTCCATTTTGCATTGCTCTCTCTAAGTAAAATGCTGATCTTCAGATATTTAGTTAAATATCTGAACAATGAGTAAGTTACGTCAACAAATGATTACGCTGATGGAGCGGGAAAATTATTCGGCCCACACCATCAAAAGTTATGTCCATGCGGTCATTGGGATTTCCCGCCATTATCACCGCTGTCCTTCCACCCTTAGCGATGAAGAAATTGGCCAGTACCTGAGCCATACTCGAAGAAGAGGCTGTAGTTGGTCTACAGTTAATGCCATTTACAACGGAATCAAATGGTTCCATACCCGGGTGTTGGATCAGCCCTGGAATCATCGTCAGCTTCCCCGCCCGAAGAAAGAAAAACGCCTACCTCAGGTTTTGTCCAGAGCAGAGGTAAAACGCCTGATTGAAGCGGTAGATAATCTCAAACACCAAACGGCCCTGATGGTCATGTACTCAGCAGGGCTTCGCAGCGGTGAGGTTGTCCGCTTAAAAC
>JAGQVA010000306.1 GCA_020438265.1 Bacteroidota bacterium | reverse complement strand
ATACCGGAAAACAAAAAGAAACATTGGATATTGATGCACTCAGCCCAGGAACCTATTTCATTTTCCTCAAAACTGGCAGAAAGACAGGAGTAAAAAAGTTTATAAAAAGAAATTAGACGAAATGGAAGATCTGAGTAAGATTTGACAGGGTCTGGCCTGACAGATTTTCCCCGAATGAGTGTGGGAAGATCTGTCGCTGGGCCACTTACATATTGAAGTTTTAATAACTGATTTTTCGCTTAGTAAACATTATGGTTACAAAAGTATGGTTATACCAATCAGAGGTTTGTCCACTGGAAAGGCTTGAAAGAATCATTTTATGGTTTTCCAATCATAATATAAAAATAGTCACAAAGCCCGAATTAGAAATTCAATTTGTAATCTTATGTCTGCAAAATGAAAACTATTCAGAGGATCTAATCCTTAGATGTCGATCCTTTCAAGAGGATTCTATTCCAGTCTTTGCCATTGATATGGGTTCTTCACCACTTCCTTTTTATATAATTTGGGAGTTATTACAATCAGGCGTTTTAGATGTATTCATTTGGGAAGAAAAAGAACAGTTAACAGGAACAATCGCTGCACGGATCAAACGACATTTGATTGTAGAACAGGTTTTACATACCGAAAGAGTAAAAAAAGTGCTCATTGGTAGTTCATGGGTCTGGAGAAAAGTCCTGCGTCAGGTTGTTGAGGTAGCCAGTTTCAGTGATGCGCCCGTTCTTATATTAGGAGAAACAGGTACAGGCAAAGAACTTATCGCCCGCCTGATTCACGATCTGGATCAAAGGCCTGAAAAAGAAGATTTGATTTTGCTAGACTGCTCTGCAATCGTTCCAGAGTTATTTGGCAGCGAATTTTTTGGTCATGAGAAAGGATCTTATACCAATGCCGTCTCGGTCAGAGATGGTGCTTTTGCTCTGGCTCATCGGGGGACATTATTTTTAGATGAACTGGGAGAATTACCTCTCAACCTTCAGGCTGCCCTTCTTCGTGTCATTCAGGAAGGAAGTTATAAAAGAGTAGGAGGCAATGTCTGGAAGAAAACAGACTTCAGGCTCATTGCTGCAACCAATCGAGTCCTTACCCATGAAATTGAAGAGCGTAGATTTCGCTCTGATTTATATTACCGTATTAGCACCTTCGTCATCAGATTACCTTTACTGGAAGAACGGAGGGAAGATATACCCGAACTTGTCAGGCACTTTCTTTGCCAAATTCTGAAAACCGAAGAGCCTCCCCGCCTGGGCAAACACCTGAGACAATATCTCCTTACCAGGAAATACCCCGGAAATATCCGTGAGCTTCGCCAGGTCATCAACAGGTTAGTTCAAAGTTATACAGGACTGGGCAAACTAACCATTGGGCATTTACCTGCTTTTGAAAGAACCCGATTTACCTACACCCCTGGCTCCTGGCAGGGAAATGGGTTTGCTACAAGTATCAGGCAGGCTCTGGCTGATGGCGTAGGGCTTAAAGACATAAAACGGCTTGCCGGAGACGTAGCCCTTGAATTAGCTGTTAGCGATGCCAATGGACATTTGCCTACTGCAGCCCAGCGTTTAGGTGTCTCTGAGAGGTTGGTGCAGGGATGGTGGGCTGAGCGGAAGAGTGAGGGGTAAAGCCCATTTGATAATTTATGTCTTTTTAAATTCTTAATATTCCAAATTAAATGGGGATAACTATTGTTAAGAATTAAAACCTCCAAGAATCTGGAATAGGTTGCCCTGACCCAAGCTTAAAGTTCGCACCTCCATCATTCAACCTATATTTAATTTGAATACCAGGATCCCCAGAATTCATTATCAGATTCCCATTCCACCTCTGAGGAATAAGGTAAAGAGATTCCTCCACCATTGAGGAAAGAGCGAATTCGTGATTTCATTTTTGATGATAAAGAGTTCCAGGCTACCTTAAATCCCATTTGCTCTCCTTTCTTTTTATATTTTTCATATAGAACAATAGGACTAATATGCCATATTCTCAAACCAATTGCACTATCAACATCACTTCCTCCTAATCGCTTTACTTCCTGAAATAATTGAGCATATTTTTTTATTGGACGGCTTACTTCTTCTTCAGGAGTACTATCCCATGGATAGACACAACCAGAATCTGATCCGCAACCCGCATCTCCTTTAGATTTAAAAGATTTGTAGGAATTTTTTTGAGATCCTGGAATTAAACTGGTCCATGCATCTCTATTAAATTGAAAGGTTCCCCATGCAGTAATTAATCTTTTTCCTGGAGGCCGCAAATGAGGAGGATTAGCATTGAAAGTGTTTGCAGGTAATCCAAAAGTTGCTCCACTTTCCGTTCTTGCCATTTGTTCAACTGCTTTAACGAAAGTTGGTCCTAGGCCATGCTTCATTGCTTCTTTTCTTACAGTACCCAATGCAGAACCTCTGCTCCCGGCCTTTCTTGCCCAAATTGGTAAACCAGGTGGCCGGTTACTTCGCCATTTTCGCCCATATTCCTCCCCCGAAGTTGACTTATATTGAGAATCCGTATTACCTGAAACAAAATTTTTACCTATATCTGCTAACCAGTCGAAAAAAAACTCTTGCTCTTCTTTTGGTGACAATTTATTCCTTTTTTTACAGAATTTGCATGTACAGTCTTGAGAGTGTAAAAGTTTAGCCTTTACCATTGATTTACTAGCTAATGCTTCTTTATTTTTCTTACGACATTTTGAACAGTTACATTTTTGGGAAACCAGTTTACTATTTTTATTGTCAAATAAAATCTTTTTGACGTTCTCTCCTTCGGTTTCTCTAAGTGCGATATCAATAAAATCTTTCATGGGTATTAATTTTTTAGAAGATATTTTAATTTATCATTATCATTGGGTCAAAGCGTGGATACATCTTATAGCTTGTTACTTTGGAAGAGTAATTAGCTTGAATATGAACATGTGGCCAGTTAGTGGCACCTAAATAGCCGATAAGTTCCCTTCCAGATGTCAATTGCTCAGGAGAGAGAATCGCTTTATGTTTCATTAATCTACCGAAACCTATATTTCTAGAATTGGGATGATTAACCCAGTCAGACCTCGTCATCTTTCTTGCTTCTCCACCTGTTTTGTAATATGGGAGGAATCTTTCTGTAATCAAATGAAGGTATTCTATAAACAAAGTAAATTCCTTTTTTAACCCTCCAAAAGTTGTATATGAGTAAACGCATGCCAAGCCAACCACTCCACCATATGCGCTCCCTCCTGATAAACCATATCCCCCATTTTGAGGAATTCGAACTTTTGCATACTTCAAAATGGCTTTGCCATTTCCTTTTATCCCCATTCCATTATTAACCTTTCCCTGGTTGTCTATTGCTAAACAGGTTGAATTTAATTCTGATAACTCAATATAAGGTTTTAAGGTAGCATAAACTGGCAATCCCCTTTTTTCATCATTTTTGCCAGTCCCTCCATATTTTGTAGTTACATCAATTCCTGTATGATATCTTGTTCCTCTTTTTTGCAGAAACTCCGAATAAATTTTACTTCCTATTACTGCATTTACTCTTTTAGAACCAACAGGTCTTAAACATCTATTGGGGCTGGTGGTGTTTGGCGTTGTTGGAGTCGAATATCCGGATTTTAGGCCCAATATTACTTTCATTTTCTCCCAGGTACCAGATCCCAGTTTCCCATCGATATAATTACCAGAATACCCATTTTGAGATTGCCATTTTGCAATTTTTTGGGCAAAATCAGCCTCATCTGGTAAATAGCTCATTTTGAGGACTTTCCTCACGATATCATTATAATAATTCAACCACCCCAAAGACTTACCATATTTTTGATTATAATCAATTGCACTTTTTACTTTCCGGGAATCAAGCAAATCTTCTTTTTCATTAAAAAAATCAAAAAGGTTGTCGAGAAACTCATTATCTCTATAATTTTGTTGTCGACATTGTTTGCAATTACAACTAGTTTCGTGGTTGATATAATCCTGCGTTTTCAGAATTTCATCGATGATAGTTCCCATAACTTATAAATTTTTAGTTCTTAAATTGATTTTTTAATAACACTCCCACATTCTGTCTTGCCCCGTTTTTTCTTCTTTCTTTACCCATCTCCAAAAAACTACTATGCACCCCCACCAACCGGTATCCCCCACCCTTTTCCTTTATCCATATTGGACTTCCACTCATTCCCGCATAAGTATCAGCCTGGTAAAGCAGTAAGTTTTGCATTTTCCCATTTATGCGATAGAAAGCGCTTGATACCTGATCAGAGGAATAATACAGCGCCCCACAGGAAATCCTCCCTTTATCTCCTTGATAACCTGCCAGATGAACTTTTTTTCTTTGCAACTGGTGACGATCAGGATCTATAATGGCTGAAAGTTTATATTGTTCTTCCCTGCCCCACCAACCTGGATGTTTACCCCTTCCTCCGACTATTTTCACGATTCCTGTATCAAATGATAGCGCACGTTTAATTGTATGTAAATCAAGGCCTTGTTTTGATTCAAATAATGTCTGAAAACCTGGATTTATCCTGAAACATCTCCCCAAAAACTGTCCAAATGGTCTGGGATTCAATATATTTTCCTCATTCCGGCCAGGGATCACTTTTACTTTTTTGGCGCGAATTAACTTGAATAAGGGTTTGCCTTCTCGATTTTGGCGAATGATTTTTAACCCCGTAATTACATGAGCCGCTGTTAGTATATTTTGCCTGGAAATAAAAAGTCCGGTTCCACAACCTCGAATCGAAGGTTCCAGTTTTTCCCATGTAATACCAGGGTTTTCCAACGGTCCTAACGAATACAAGACTGGTTCTGGGAATTCTACCTCCAGGGAACAGATCCACCGAAAAGGGGGACGGATCGTATCATGTACAGGTTGCCGTTCATCTGAGAAGAGAACGATTTCGTTGTCCAAATATGGATCGATATGTCTATTGAAAGTATTCATATCCCGTATTTTTAACCCATTTATATGAGAAAATGCCAGATGAATCAATCTTATTGATAATCTTCACTATCAGATTGGCTAATTCTTCAACTTCTTCAAGACTATGGTCAGAACGAATGATAAAGGTGATTTCAGGATGGAAAACGTGATTCCTGGTTAGAAAACACTGGATTCCTTCTTGTTTCAGCTTTTCAAATATTGCTTGTATCAATGAACCATTCATTCCTTTAAGGCTTTGCACCGGGAAGAAGGACCTTGTAGTCCTGATTCCATGTTTCTTTAGCCCGGATTGAAACAAGTACACCCTTTTTAATAATTGAGACCTTCTTCTATCCCCTTCTTTTTTGTTTAAAGAGAAAATCTGACGAGCACCTTCAACTGTAAGCAGTGATGGCGGACTACAATGGACTCGCATCAGGCTTTGTCTTTTTATATGACTGATCAATTTTAATGATCCGCCAAGTATAGCCATTGGTATTCCAAAAGCCTTTGCCAGAGAACTACCAGCAAGCACATTTTCATTCTGAATTCCTAACCAGGGTAATGTCCCCCCACCTCCATATCCATAAGGATTTCCAGACGTTGGCCGCCGCCCTAAAATCCCAATACCCTGAGTATCATCAATAATCAAAAGTCCGTTTAGTGGCTGGATTATCTCCAGGTAGCTGTGAAGGGGAGACGCTTTACCACATTGCGGGCAAAATCCATCAGCAACTACAATTGGCTTAATTCCTGAAGAATAAAACTTCCCAATTATTTTTTTCAGACTGTTTACATCTCTGTGAGCAAATGGCTGAATGATTTTCCCTTTTAGCTTTCCTCTTTCCATTCCCCACCGTGCTATCGGATAAGCATTTTCATCCACAAATACAGCAATTGGATAGAGGGAAAAAAAGTTAAACAAGTCCCAAAAAAGATGCAGAGTTGAAGGGTAAAGCAATCCACTCCCTAACCCTTGCATTCCAGCCAACCTCTCCGCCATCATTTGGCTGGCCAAGGGTTCTGCCATAATTAAAGGTTTTCCAGTAGACAGACCTTTCACACCAAAAGATTGATCATCTAATTGCCAGTTGCCAAGGTAAAGGGCAGAAGAGAAATCGAGATTCCTCTTCCGCTTTTTCTTCTTCTGCACGTCAAACTTTTGTCTTTTTTCTAATCCCGACTTTACCAGTGGTTATATGCTTTGCCTTACCATTTAACTGTCCTTTTAACCGTTCCATCAAATGATAAGATGGAGGGCGGCTATCTATTTTACCACTAACAGGCATAGCTGTAAGATCAACCCCCGTAACTGCACGATAGGCATGTATATATCCCTGAATTTGTTCCCGCCAAAAATTGGCCCAGTTTTCTGCCTGTTTGCGGTCATTAATTTTAGCCCAGGCTCCGAATCGGATTGATAGGAGCAATTGCTCACCAAAAACAGCCAGGTTAAGGAAATTGATCATATTGGTATCAGTCCATCCCTGCAATTGGTTCATTGCTGCCACTCTATCCATCCAGGGTTCAGGATAAGCTACCATTGTCCGGGTTGGAAGAAATTCCCGAAACTCCGGACGGGCCAGGAGCCATTGCTGCATAAGCATTTCAATCCTTGATGTTGCAGGCAAATCTCCATACTGGTTGTGAGCCCCCTCAGCCAGAATTAAATGTACTTCTCGTAGTGCATTAAGCAAGG
>JAGQVA010000305.1 GCA_020438265.1 Bacteroidota bacterium | reverse complement strand
TCTTTCAAATAGTCAGGATTGATTTCCTCCACATCCTTCTGATTGGCTTTGCTCATAATGATGTGTTTGATTCCTGCCCGGGAAGCAGCCAGAAGTTTTTCCTTAATTCCTCCCACCGGCAATACTTTTCCCCGCAGGGTAATCTCTCCGGTCATTGCCAGGGCTGGTCGCACCAGTCTTTGCGAGAAAAGCGAAGCCAAGGCAGTCATAATGGTAATACCCGCCGAAGGTCCGTCTTTGGGAATTGCACCCGCAGGTACGTGAAGATGAACGTCCCAGTTATTGAATACATCATAAGGAATTCCCAGTTTCTTACAATTGGACTTGATATAGGTAAAGGCCAAAGTAGCGGACTCTTTCATCACATTTCCCAGTTGTCCGGTCATACTCAGACGCCCTTTTCCCGGGGTAAGCATCGCTTCTATAAAGAGAATTTTCCCTCCTACCCTACTCCAGGCCAGGCCAATGGAAACGCCCGGTTCATCCACTCGTTTATATTCTTCTTGTTCAAATCTCTCTACTCCCAGAAAATCTTTCAGATTCTTCTCTGAAATCCGAACAATTTCTTTGTCATTCAAAACAATTTCTTTGGCAACACCACGACATAGGCTCGCGATCTTTTGTTTTAGCGCCCTTACCCCGGATTCAAGGGTATAATGCTGAATCATTTTCTGTAAAGCCTTGCCTGTAATCGAGATATTGCTGGCTTTCAAACCATGGTCTTTACGCGCCTTGGGTACCAGATGTCTCTTGGCAATTTCCAGTTTTTCTTCCTGAGAATATCCGTTGATTTCAATGATTTCCATACGGTCTCTCAACGCCGGATGGATCGTTGAAAGGGTATTGGCAGTACAAATAAACATCACTCTGGAAAGGTCGTATTCTACTTCAAGAAAATTATCCCGAAATGTATTATTCTGCTCAGGATCAAGCACTTCCAGCAGGGCAGATGAAGGATCTCCTCTAAAGTCATTTCCGACTTTATCAATTTCATCGAGCATTAAAACGGGATTACTCGTAGTCGCTTTTTTCAGACCCTGGATAATCCGTCCGGGCATAGCACCGATATAGGTTCTGCGGTGTCCTCTGATTTCGGCTTCGTCACGTGCTCCACCGAGGGAAATCCGGATAAATTCTTTTCCCATCGCACGGGCGATAGATTTCCCCAAAGAGGTTTTTCCGACCCCTGGAGGGCCATAAAAACAAATAATAGGCGCTTTTTTGTCCGCTTTTAATCTTAATACAGCCAGATGCTCCAGAATCCTGTCTTTGACCTTTTCCAGGCCATAATGGTCTTCATCAAGGATTTTCTGGACTTGTTTAAATTCAAAATTATCTTCTGAATAATTTTCCCAGGGCAAATCCAGCAGCCACTCCACATAATTCATCACAACCGCATAGTCGGGCATGGCTGGAGTCAAACGGGAAAGGCGGTTTAATTCTTTGCTAAAGGCTTTTTCCACCTCTTCAGGCCAGTATTTTTCCTCTGCGCGGCTCCGTAAATCTTCCAATTCAGAATCAGGACCATTTTCTCCCAATTCATCCTGAATTGTGCGGATTTGCTGGCGCAGAATATATTCTCGTTGCTGGCGGTCAAGGTCAGTTTTTACCTTGGTCTGAATTTCCTCACTTAATTCCAACACCTTCAATTCATTTCCCAGATATTTTAAAACCAGCTCGCCTTTGGTTTGTAGCGCATCAATTTCAAGAATTTCCTGTTTTTGCGGAACATCCAGACTGAGATTCGAAGCGATAAAGTGAATCAGAAAACTCAGGCTGTCAATATTCTCCAGAGCAATTCGAGCTTCACTGGGAATATTTGGAGACAAATCGATGATTTTACTGGCCTCACTTCTGAGATTGTGTATGATTGCTTTAGATTGATCCTTGGCCGGATAAATATCATGCGCTTTCATAATCCGGGCACGGAAATAGGGATCTTCCTGCGTATATTCTTCTATAAAAAACCTGCTTCTTCCCTGAATCACAATGGTCACACTCCCATCAGGCATTTTGATCATCTTGTGAATGTGCGCCAGAGTACCTACAGAAAACAAGTCATCGGTTTCCGGATCTTCAATATTCACATTTTTTTGGGCAATTACCCCCAACCTGCGGTCAGCAGAATGATATGCATCCTTTACCAGCTTGATAGATTTATCCCGGCCTACAGTAATGGGTATGACCACTCCCGGAAAAAGGACTGTATTTTTTAACGTTAGAATACCAATCTCTTCGGGAATATCTTCATCTTTTATATTATCCTCATCTGAGTGGGGAATCAAAGGGAAGTCATCATCGAAAAATGATTCACTGTTTAATCCTAAGTGAAATAATGTCATTTTGTCTTTCTCAATTATTTTGTACCTGTCAATTTGCCAATCTTCTCCAAGACAAATATAAAACTTACAAGGGTTACGATAGTTTGATTTATTGTGCAAAGGTTATGCCCAAAGGCGAAAGAAAGGCTGAATCTGCTTTATTGTCAGGTAGTAAACACAAATTTAGACAAAATTTGTTGGTTTTTAGCCCAGACATTCAAATCTTGCAGGTCGATTGATTAAACAGTATAAAAATTATGTCAATAGGAATTAAAGACGTAGTAGCCATTACCGGATCTCCGGGACTTTATCAGATTTTGAAAGCAGACGACAAAGCCATTGTCATTGAATCAATGGATAACAAAAAAAGGCGTCAGCTCGTGAAGGGAAATATGATGGTTACCAAACTGGTCGATGTGAGTATTTATACAGAGGATGATAGCGAACCTCTGGTAAATGTACTGACGGCAGTAAAGGAAAAATATGGCAGTGATTTGCCTGTGTCTAAAAAGAGCAGCAATGACGAGTTAATGGATTTTTTGCGTGAGGTTTTACCCACTCTTGACGACGAAAAAGTATATCCTTCCAATGTCAAAAAACTCATCTCCTGGTATAAAATTCTCGAAGAATTTGAAGTAGATCTAACCATCGAGGAGGAAGAGGAAGAGGCGTCTTCAGAAGAAAAAACTGAGGAAAAGAAAGAAGAAAAGCCAAAGGCAGAGAAAAAAGAGAAGAAACCCGCAGCTAAAAAGACCAAAAAGAAAAAAGATTAACCTTTATAGCTGATCTCCTCATGCCTTTTCACCCACAAACCGTTCACTTTCCCATCGCCACCCTTATCGTGGCCGGAGCCCTTTATTTTTATGGTTGGGTAAAACGAAGTAATGCCTATACCAAAGCTGCCTTTCTGCTTCATATCATCGGCGTAGGTGGTTTGGTATTGGCAGTGCTTTCGGGCAGGCAGGCCAATGGAGAAATCGTTCACACCAACAATATTTCTTCGATGATCGAAACGCATGAACTGATTGCCTATATCTCAACATGGTTGTTTTCCATGCTGTTGATCTGGCAATACCTGAGGCAAGAGAAAATCAAACGAATCGAAGAGGCATTATTCTCCATTCTTTTTATCATTTTTCTGGGAATCATGGGGTATGGATCACACATTGGCGGGCGAATGGTTTATGAAGAAGGCGCAGGGGTAATTCCCATGAAAGAAACCCTGGAGAAGCAGGCAAAAGTCGAACAACTGAACAATCAGACCCAACCACAATGAAAAGCCCGTTTTTTTCTCTTATCGGAATTATTCTCCTGACTTCTTTATTAGCCTGTTCAAAACCGGCTACCATTACTTTTTATGTAGAAGGAGCCTGTGAGGCTTGTCAAGAGGTAATTGAACAAGAACTGGAAAAGATGGAAGGAGTGGTTACAGCCAAATGGGACTATGAAACCAGTCTGGTTACGCTTGCTTTTCAAACAGAAAAAGTAAGCGAAGATGACATTCAAGCCTATATTGCTGACAAAGGTTTTGCCACGCAGTTTTATCCCCCCAATGAAACAGCTCGCAAGGATCTTCCTGCTTGCTGCCAGGAATCCATCTCTCGAAAATTAAAAAGGCAGGAACTGGAAATACCCCACCATTAATACCAGGATTGTAAAGGCAAAATTTTTTCTGTATTCAGGATTTCCTCAGAATATATTGGTATATTGTATAGGAAATAATCTATAAGCTTATGAAATCCTTATACCTTTCTCTCTTGCTAATTATGATGGGGCTTTTGAGTTGTAAAACCAACTCTTATACAAGTCATTCCAATACAGAAAATACAGATGTTGATCTGGGTTATACCCAGGTTCAGAAAAAGAATCACCTCGGTTCAGCCAGCACCCTGGAATTTGATAATGAAGTAGGAGATTTATCTCAATATTTACAAAAAGTTCCGGGTTTATTTGTGGTCAAAAGAGGAGGAGGAGAAGATATCCGCATACGTGGTATCAGTCATTCTTTCCAGGGATCCAACTCTCCATTGTTTATCATTGATGGTTCCAGAGTAGGCACTGATTATAATACCGTTAAGAGTATGATCAGAGCTGAGCAGGTAGCCAGAGTTACTGTTTTGAAAGATCCGAATGATACTGCCATTTATGGAATGAGTGGTACAAATGGTGTAATTCTGATTCGCACGAAGACAAATTAAAATGAACAGGTAGGGACAACGGACAACAGATCTGTGTAGGGACAATAGATCTGTTGTCCCTACTGCGCATCTTCTACCAGCCCCTCAAATAACCAGTCAGCAATCAGCTGGCGATTTCTTTCCTGTATCAGGCGCTGCTGATCATTGCTGTTTTTGATATTTCCCAGTTCAATAAAAACGGCAGTAGGTTCTGTTTCCCGAAGCATGTGAAGATCCCGTGGGGTTACACTCCCTTCGTATCCCCGGTTTTTGCGAATTTCATCGTACTTCTGCTTCATTTTTTGTTGTAAAGTCAAAGCAAGTTCTTTGCTTTCTTCATCATCTTCCTTATGATAAAAATACAGATCTACTTTTTCATTCTTTCGATCAGAATCCACGTGAATCACTACCAGCCTCTGGTAAAACACTCCCTGTTTTTTATTTTTCTTGTAAAGCTTATTGATGGCGTCAGAGCGCTGATTAAGCCTTTCCGCCTGACCAGCAGGAATTTTTTTATTCACCCAAATCGTTTCATCCTTATCACAGGTCAATATCTGGTCATCCCTGATTCCATCGTTTTCGTCCCGGGTAATCATGTAAACTGTGGCTCCGTGGGCGAGTAAGTTTCTCGTAAGCCGAAGAGCGACGTCGTAGGCATACTCGTCTTCACAAAGTTTGTGGTTGCCAAAAGTTCCAATTGCGCCAGGATCAGGCCCTCCATGACCACCAACCACATAATACACCTTGCCACTAAGTTTGGTACTAAGCAGAGGAACCTTTCCATATTTTTCTCCAAAAATTGCATAATTCCCTCTTAGCGGTCCTCCTGTGTATTCCTTCTGAACCGTTTCCTTTTCCGGCTCTGTTTCTGATTCTGTTTCTGTTTCGATTTCCTTTACTTCAGTCACTTCCTGATAACTGACATTTTCACTCCTGCAATGAATTTGGTTATATGGTACCCACAAGGCTTTATCTTTTCGATAATCTTCAGGTTTAATCCCGCCTTCTTTCAATAATTCATTGAATTTCTGGATATTCTCTGCCCAGGGCAGATCATTAATTCCAGTCGTGGAACGAATGCTCCGCCCATTATAAGTGTAAACCAAAATAGGTAAACGATAGGTTTGATTGGCATGTAATCCATCTCCCTTTTTTAGGTTATTAATCTTTCTGAAATAACTGATATTACAGGGAGATTTTACCAGATACTTTTCCAGGAAAGAATATACTCCATCTCCTTTTTGGGCTGTCGCAGTAACATGGTCTGGAGCAGGTGATGATTGAAGAGACAGAAAAGGGTTTAATAAAAAAAGCAAAAAAATGAATCTGAGGAGAATCATAATTGTCCAGTGTACTTTCTACAGATAATATACAAATGGTTCTTTGACAATTTATATGGAGCGAGTTATTTTTTACCACATAGCTACATAGGAAATAATTGGTTAACGCCTAAAGAGAAAAAGAAAACATAGAATACATTAAATCTGAATTTGCTATGATTTCTTCTTTCTAATTACAGGCTATGTGACTATGTGGTGAAATATGAACCTTACACAACTTTTGCCAGAGAGCCATACAAATTTACCATTTGAATCGAGGTTAGCAATATTTGATTCCAACCGCAATGCAAAAAAATGATCTTTGAAGCAGTTAATTTGCATTTATCAACGTATTTCCCGTGCAAAAAGAATGCAAAATGAATCTATAAAATTGTCATCCTTATTGAATAGACTTTTATTTTAAAAAAGGGATGCTTTTATACAAATTCCCCCACTGACTATGAAATGGCTTAAAAAATTCGCTTCTATATTACTGCAACTGTCTTTTATGATCGTTTTGCCCTTTATCCTCATAATCAGAGGTTCCGTTTATTTATATGAACATCACAACTGGAATCACTGGCTATCCATGATCGTCATGTTTGCCATTGCCTTTGTATTGCTTCTGATTTATACAGTTATGATTTACGACTGGCTATTCGGAGAAAATAAGGTAAGCCGGAAGGGATTAAAGGTCCAGTCAATCATTGTCATGAGCATTTTACTCCTCTATGGCGGATACACCCTTATCAATCTTTCCGGTGCCAATGCAAAAACACCTCAGGTTCGCGAGGAGTTTACCT
>JAGQVA010000304.1 GCA_020438265.1 Bacteroidota bacterium | reverse complement strand
AGCAGGCTTCTGGATTCTGCTTTTCGTGATACCAGCACAATGAATTTTAGTCAATTGGATGGAAACCGGCGATTATTTGGATTAGGACTGGTTTATGAAAATCTCGATTATAAATTAAATCCAGGAAAAGGCTGGTCTGCTTTTGTAGATGTGGGAGTTGGTCGAAGAATGATTCGCGAAAATTTCCTATTGAAAAACGCATTCCCTGAAGTTTATCAGGATCTCAATCTCCGGCAGCCTGTCAACGAAATCAATATGGAAGTCAACTGGTATAAAACCCTCTTTCCCCGCAATGTCATTCACCTGGCCAACCGCACTTATTGGTTGGGAATGGAAAATTATTTGAGAAATGATCAACTTCAGGTTGGCGGTAGCAGAAGCATTCGTGGATTTAATGAAAACGAGTTTTTTACCGATTTTTATTCCTTTTTTACTGCAGAGTATCGCTTCCAGCTGGAAAGAGATTCCTATTTGTTTTTATTCGGAGATTATGCTTATCTGGAAAATAACGAAACAGGAACGATTGATTATCCCATGGGCGTAGGATTTGGGATGAATTACGGAACAAAAGCAGGAATTATTTCTCTGGTTTACGCCATTGGCCGGTCAAAAGAGATTCCTTTTCAGCCAGCCAGAGGAAAAATTCATATTGGATTTATTAATCAATTTTGAACACTTGTTTACAAGTCTTTTATTTACTTATTTAATTTGTATTTGAAATATAATATGCCGAAGGTATTCCAACCCGGAACTGCGAGAGGCGCGTTGGGCGGAATGCGGCGGTGGGCTAAAATCCCCCGGTTTTTTGCTCCACTTTTTTCAAAAAAAGTGGAAATAAATATAAAATGAGTCAACAACAATTCATACACGCCAAATGCCCTGAATGCGGGTCCCAAATGCTCTATCAAAGGGGAGGAAAACAAACCCTCCAATGCCGAAATTGCAACTATTCCAGAGAGTTGGGGCGAAATACCGATCAGATCAAAGATCGAAAAATGACTGACGGGATTGACCTGAAGGAGTTTATGAGGGGAATGGGGACCAAACTTAACGAGTCCAGTTGCAAGCGTTGTAAGTCCGTTATTTCCACCATTAATCCCGAAAAAATTGAAATCTGCCCCTTTTGCCTGGGGACAGAATTTGATTCCTCCAATAAAAACGAAAGCGTCATCCTGCCCCGGGAAATTCTTCCTTTTTCTGTCCCAAAAGAAGTCGCACGAAAAAAATTAAAATCCTATTTCCGAAGAGGAGAATATCGGATTATGTATCCCAATGATATGGTTTCTACCGTAACTAATCCCGATAATATCAGAGGAGTCTATGTCCCTTTCTTTTTGTTTGATGTATTTACCCAGACAACCTGGAAGGGCGAAGGATCTTTTAAATATGGCGGACAAGGGAAAGCGCTCTGGGATCATTTTTCAGGATTTTTTGAAAATTTCTATGAGAATGTAGAAGTACCCGCAACCAATGGTCTGAATATGGAATATCTGGGTAATATTATGCCTTTCTATATGCGGGATACTGTTCATTATGATTATCATTATCTCAAAGAATGGGCGACAGAGATTTATCTCGGAGATGAAAAAAGTCGGTTTGAAGAAGCTGACGCCATGATCGATGGACAGTTGGCAGGAGAAATCAACAGGCGAATCAAAGCGAATGAGCAAAAAAACCTGAAACAAGCCACCGAAAAGCAGAACATTACATTCCGCCATGCACTGGTACCCGTCTGGGTGAGTATTTATACCTATCAGGGAAAGAATTTTCAGTTTCTGGTTAACGGCCAAACCGGAAGGGTTACCGGAGAAAAACCGATCTCCTTCAACAAGATTTACACAGCGATTGGCCTGATCGTTTTGCTGGTTCTGATTATCGTATTTTCCTTTAGCTAAAAGGAAAATCTACATATAACCAATCTAATGCTTTGAGTTTTTTAGGAAAAATCGCCTTATTTTTACAAAAAGAAACCTGCTCTATATGAAAAAAATAGCTTTACTCTTCTTTGTAATCGGAATGATCGGCTGTAAATCTGACCCTCAATCCATCTTTACCCTCAATGGTGATTTGTGGGATTACGACTGGGCCAACACCCAAAACCATATTGCGATTCTGATGGAAGAACCTGAAAAAACAGTGATATATGTAATTGATGTGGAGATGGGAAGCATTCTGCAAACCATTGATATGAGTTCTTATGAATCCATCGCAAACATTTCATGGACACACGATGATAAGGGCTTGATGTTTCTGGTGAATGATGAGGATGGATATACAAGTGTTGCTTTAACCTTCCCGATCCATGACCATCAAAATATAGACACAGTCGGTCATCTGGGAGTTTATCACCAAACCCATGTCATTGATGCCAATTCAAACTATCTGGGGGTATTATCTTCCGGAGAAGGACATCCTGATGTTACTGTCTATGCCAAAAATAAATACGACGAAGAATTATTCAATACCGATGTCTATCCGGGCGGAATTGGCCTGATCGACTGGGTCGGAGATACCCTTCTTGTAGAAAGTGATATGCGACTGGATTACGGATTGAATCGCGCCGACAGAGACGATCGATACATCCGGGAAAATGGTGAAGTAGATAACGATAGCGCTTATGAAGCCTATTCCAACTTTATTGGACCGCTTGAGAGTTTTTCTGTTTTTAAAATCGTTCCTGCGACTCAGGAAGCTATCAGGACGGATATAGATCCCTTTGCCTGGGAACCCGTTTCATTTGATCAGGCTTATAAGGTAAGGACCAAGAAGGTAACTGATAGTGAGCATCAGGTGACATTTCAGTTTGTGGGGTTGAAATAAGAGAAATATTGCTTTTTAGAATAAATGGATTCCCAGCATAGTGCTGGGAATCCATTATTTTCAATTCTTTTTATCATTCCTCCCAAAATAATACTCCACATTCAACCCGACACCATTATCTTTTCCCAGTCCAAGGTAAGGATTCAAAACCAGCTTTTGTTTGACAATAAATCTGCCTGATAAAAAAACAGCGGTTTCGGTCCTATCGCCTATAATACCACCAAATTTAAACTCCGTTCCATCAAGTTTCCCAAGGCCAGTGCCGACTGCGAAATGGGCGGAGGGATAAGATAAGGAACCAGGGAAATAATTAAAGGTTCCTCCTTCAATAAACAAAATATCATAAGGACCGAGCCGGGCATACGTTTGTAAAGCCTTCGTGACGTTTTGCTCCATAAAAAACATATTGCCTGTATACCCTCCTATTCCCAGTCCCAGCCATCTGAAATCATATTTCCCAAAAGCACCAAATCCTGTAAGGTTTATGTTTTCTCTTTTTGAAATCTCTCCTGCATTATTATAAATCGTCATTTGATCATATCCCAGGCCCAGGTTAATATCAAAATTGGCTTTTCGATAATTTTTAAAGTTGAAATAGCGGCTATATCCCAGCCCCGCAGTACGATAACGATGATGTACGGTACTGGTAACAGATCCATCACAATCTCGGTTATAATATCGATAACCGCCTCCTGCTCCTCCTACTCTCAATGTTCCCCAACTCAAAGGGAGATTCTGTTTTTCTGCTAATTTGGCGGCTTTCAGGCTATCCGAATCAACAGACTGAGACATAAGCCCTATTCCCGCGAATAATAAAACAATATATCCCATTCTGTAAACGGGAGATGGGACTTTATACAATTGTCGAATGAAAACAGTTATTACGAGAGCAAAAGCCAACCAGAATATGACCCATTTATCCAGGTTAGAAAACTGAGCCTGGAAATAATAGATCAAACTTGTAACGAAAAGAACCAAACCAGCTACTCTGAGCAATGAATAACGTGTATTTTTGATTGTAGCTTTGACTGGATCAACTTTGGGAGAAAGGAAGAAAACGAGTCCTGAGATCAAAACTATTCCGAGGCAGAACCACTGTAAGATCTTCAATCCCAACAAGTAATCACCCTGGATTCCGGGATTGGTAACCGGATCACGGAAGAATTCAATGAAAAATCTGCCTGATGCCAATAACCCAAGTCCGAGTACCGCAAGTCTTCGGTCTGATTGAATGGTTTTCAGGCTGCGAATAAGAATAATCCCAATGATCAGATAAGAAATCATAAAATAGACGGGAACTGCATGAACAGTCAGAGAACTATCAGCAAACCCGCTTAAATATCCCATTTCCATGTGATGATCAAAAGCAGGAGAAAAAATGCCGTATTGAAGCCCCAAAGATCCTTCAACGGGTGTTCCATAACAACATCCAGCAACCAGACAGCCCATTCTCAAAACCAAAAGGGAGAAAGGAACAGCAATGATATACAAGCTAAAAACGGGCCGTGAAAATGAAAGCCATGTTTTGGTGAGCCATATTCCGGTTACCCCAAGGATCAGGCCACCCCATAGCGATTGGGATCGCTCGATTGGCAATTGCCCGGTCTTAAACCAGTTACCCCAATCTCCAGGAGAAAACCCTCCAAGTCGCGAACCAATCAAAAATCCTAACATTCCCACTAATAAAATGATCAACCATTCCGCTATAGGATATTTTCTTTGCCAGGCTAAAACGATGAGGATTAACAGAAAAAGACCAAATCCGGATCGCAAAAAAAGCTCGTAGTAAAAACTGCTTTCGGGTGAAAAGATAAAAATGCCGTCGTTCATGATAGGAATAGATTAGTGGTGAGTATTATCTGCGATTTTCAGGCCGTTCAAACGTCGTTTAAATGCAGACGGTAAAGAGAAGCATACATAATAAGGGGGGAAAACCATCCGGTTAGACAAATTCAGACCAGGTCCAACTCAAAGGGGACCATGGTTTAGGGGAAATTTCAACTTAAGAGACTTTCAGGAGAAAAACGAAGATGTAATTCGCCTGAAGGGATGATATATTTTTTCTGCCAAAGTGCCGGAGGTCATTGTTTATTACGAGATGTGAATAGTCTTTCCGTTTTAGAAGAATAATCAAACATCTCACCTAAAATCCTTATCCTTAACAAAAACACAATGAGATGAGTGCAGAGTTATTAAGAAAATCAATATACGCTCTAATTGAACAAGTGGAAGATGTAGAGTTTTTAGCTGCGATGTATAAAATTATCAAATCCAGCCGTCCTGATGATTGGTGGGAACAAATAAGTCCTACAGAAAAAAAACTCATAAAAAAGGGTTTGTCAGAACTGGAAAAGGGGGAATATTTCTCACATGATGATGTCATGGCGGAAGTTAATAAGATATTAAAGCAGGATTAATGACGAGGAATATGTGAGAATAAGAAATAGCATCGAATCAAAAATATCCGTATCTTTAGCTAAAGAAAATAGAACTAAATGACCGTTATTGAAGCATATAAAGAGTTTGCGGATTTTATCGCCAACATAGATCCCTCTAAGATTGTCAATCTCCGGGCGTCTGAAGAAATGGCCCAAAGAGTAGAGGAACTCGTCAATAAAAAGAAAGAGGAGGTTATATCGGCGGAAGAATTAGTAGAATTAGAACGGTATCTCTCACTAGACCTGTTTATTAATCTTGCCAAAGCTAGGGCAAAACGATTGCTTGCAGCATGAGTCATAAGGTTCCTCAGATTATTCGCAGTCAGGTTGCTCGTCGCGCTCAATTCAAATGCGAATATTGTCTGATGCCAGAAGAACTATCTTTTCTACCTTTTCAAATAGATCATATCATTAGTTTAGAGCATGGTGGTGGAAGTGAAATAGATAACCTTGCTTATTCATGTCCCCATTGTAACCAGCACAAAGGGAGTGATTTATCTACTTTTTTAGAGCACTACCAGGATATCGAAAGACTTTTTAATCCTCGTATTGACCAGTGGAATGGTCATTTTGAAGTTAGCTCTGGAGAAATCCGGTCCATTTCCAGAATTGGTAAGGCGACGGTTAAACTTTTGCGGATGAATGAGCCAGAAAGGTTGGCGATAAGAAGAATACTGGCTGAGGTTGGCCTATATCCCTAAATTTTCTGATATTCGAATCAGAATTAACCCATTTTCTTTCCATGCCCACTATCCGCCTCTCCGCCATCATGTTTACTGACATCGTCGGATACACCGCCATGATGCAGAGCAACCGGACGCAGGCAATGTCCGCTGTCAAACAATTTGAAGCGGTTCTCCGCGACAGGATTGCCGCCCACAGTGGCCAACTCCTCCAAACCTATGGCGACGGCAGCCTCAGCACCTTTGAAAGTGCTTCTGCGGCAGTGTTATGCGCTAAAGAAATTCAGGAACAAATTCGTGATCAGGTACCTTTGAGAATTGGCATTCATCTGGGAGAAATTACCCGGGATGGGGATCATATCTTTGGTGATGGAGTAAATATTGCTTCACGGATCGAGTCGATGGGCGTGGCTGGGGCGGTACTGCTTTCCAGTTCGGTGAGGCATCAGATTAAAAATCGTCCGGAATTTGAGGTGATTTCTTTGGGGAAATTTGCTTTTAAGAATGTGGCGGAACCAATGACTGTTTATGCTTTGGCGAATGAAGGATTTGTGGTGCCGGAGGCTAAGGAAATGAAGGGTAAAGGCCAGAAAGTTCCTGAAAAATCCTCACAGAAATTTGTGATCCGAATGGCAAGTATTGGCTTTCTGGCCATGGCCATCGGCGCGGGTTTATTCTGGACTTTGGGGTATAAAAATACTGGCGAAAAAC
>JAGQVA010000303.1 GCA_020438265.1 Bacteroidota bacterium | reverse complement strand
GTGTTTTCATCCTTTATACAGTCATTGATTAAAAGGTTTTCTAATAGAGAACAAATATTTGGGGTATATGCAAAAAAAAACCCTACCATTTGGTAAGATTAATTTAAAAATAAAAGTTGACTGAACCAAGGACCTTTCTGTATGTCGCGATTATTTCTTACGAACTCAGACCGTTCAATTCAATACCTCACACTAAGTGTCACCAACTCAGACAACATTAATTTCGGAATTTAGCAGCAAAAATCAAAATTTTTTGTAAACTATTTTTGTTTTCCTGGATATCGCGTCAATAAAAGAGTATTTCTTCTTTTTGGCGGATTCCAATTCAGCGTGTGTATAAAAGAGCAAGTCTATTTTGATCGGAAATCGAGAGAGTTGCTCCTTGAAGCTACTCCCACGAAATCTCCGGGGTATATCGGTATCTTTGATGATTAACAAATCTATATCACTTTCCATATTGGATTGATTTTTGGACATCGATCCAAACAGACAGATTTCATCAGGATCATAATTGCGTACAATTATTTCTACAATTTTAGCTACCCAGGATTCCATTATTTCTGTATCAGGAAGTAGTAAAACGCAGTAATACAATGATGTTCTCGACTTCTGATGGAAGAATAGATCGGAAATCAGCAACGTTATCGCGCTTCAGCTTCAGCCTAATTTTTCCTACCCCTTCTCCAGGCGACACAAAACTCTGATCGAGATGGTGCATGCCATCCATTCCCGGATCGGTTGAAATCAGATAATCATTTGTTATGATTTGACCGGGTAGTTGGGCCCGGAGATTATAAGATCCCTCATGCTGTGCATCCAGAAGAAATACATTAATGCCGGAAAGTTCAATTTGCTTTCCTCTGGCAAAGAAAGGATAATGATTTTCTGCCAACGGAATAACCAGTTCCTGGTCTGCATCAGTCGAATCCGGGTATAAAAACCTGTGCCAGGCTGAGCCAAATTCGTGTTTAAGGCTTAATAAACGCACCCCGCTATCCGGCAAAATTCCAGCTACAT
This sequence comes from Bacteroidota bacterium, assembly GCA_020438265.1. GTDB lineage: Bacteria > Bacteroidota > Bacteroidia > J057 > J057 > JAGQVA01. Next base: position 5,658 of record JAGQVA010000303.1, on the reverse strand, counting down.
AATTTCTTGCTGCAACTTCAAGGTTACCTCCTCCTAGTCTTGATGTGTATTGGACATGGATAATAAAATCTGAAATCGTATTAAAATCAAAATAATTATCTTCCCGGGGAAGTTTTATTTCCCAGGTTCCAATTACGCCTGATCCTTCAAAGGGAAGGAATCTTTCGTCTCCAAAATTCACCTCAAATAATCCAGGGTCATTTTGCGCAGAACTGGTCGCAATTTGCTGAATCGATCCCATTTCATACACAAACCGGTCATCGTCTATGCCCTGCCATGAATATGCACTCCCCACTGTATTTGAAGTGCGAACACGATTGGAGACCAGGCTCATCGTACAATTTATCCCTGTGTAAGGACCTGTAATACAAGGAATCGTAACTGAGACTGTTTTGATTCTTCGCATATAATGGCCCGGATAATTCATATCGAATAACCATTCTGGAATTTCCAGTGTACAACTTCCGGTTAATTTCAATTGCATCAAAGCAAGAGGATCAACCTGTGCCAGAGATATATGTTTGGTAAGCTCCAGTTCTCTTTTGTTTTGCTCGTAATAGGCCGCTTCCATTCTATAAAGGTCATTCATGAGTTTATCACCTGAAAGCAGTCCTTTTTTCAAACTGTCCCAGTAACCAAACTTAATATAAGATGAGTCTTGTAACCCCAATTCTCTTCGGAAACTTTTCTCGGCTTTTTTGGCCATATCGTAGGCCAGTTGATAAGCCTGAAAGTATATTGATGATACCTGGGAAGACATCCAGGAATATAATTGTTCATTGGTGAATTTACTTTTTAAGAACTCCTCTTCTGATTTGGCATTTTCAATAAGTATTTCCTGGTTTTCTTCTTCTTTTTCCTGAATACTAATTCTGATTTGTTGAGCAGCTATTTGTTTTTCCAACTGATCTACTTCAATCGTTGCCAATGCCGCTTGATGGTCCCATTCGACTTTTCTTTGTTGATACCCTCCTATTGTACCAACCAATCCAGAAGCTTTTGAAAGAGCTCCGGCTACGTTAGCAAGAATAGTATTAAAAGAAGACGTAGCGCTGGCAATATTACTACCACCATATGATAGGCTAACTGTTGGAGATCCTCCGAAACCGGCGATACCGACGCTGAAACTAGGAACCAGGTGAGCTATTCCCGCTATTACGTTTCCCGGAATTTGCAGTAAATCGAGTAGTGCAGATATGCCTGTTAATATAGATGCCGCTTTCTCCAGAGCGTTCATAAACTCTTTATTCTGATAATAATCCATTTTAGTTCGGGCTATTTCCTGCCCTTTTTGGAGCGAACCGAGTGTTTCATTAGCCTCTTCGATCTGAAGTTTTCGGATTGCCTTAATCGCCTCTTGAATTCTCACTTCATTTGTAGTCCTCAGCAGGGCTAAACTCTCTGAATCTTTACTCTCCAAAACACGAAGCAATTTTTCTCCCAAAGACTTTACTTCCGAACAAAACTGAACCGCAGTCTGATATAAAATCCTAAACCGATAATGTGGATTGGGAACACTGAGGTCATTGAGCACACTGCCTAAATCCAGTCCGGCAGCAGCAGCTTTTACGAGCAAAGCCGGATCAATAGGAGGTGCAAATAAAGCCAGTTGGCGCACAACTCCTTCAATATTCATGCAATTTCGGATCTTAAATAATCGGTCCTCCACGGTATCCCAATAACGTTCCAGTTTTTCATTGTGAGGGAGGCAAAAATAAAAGATCTCTAATCTTGGCAAGGAATCCCCTGAAGTACCGGGAACAGTCCTGATGGGCAGGGCAAGATCATTTTCCAGGGAAACCCCGGTCTTAAAGTTGCCGAAAATATCCGCATCTCCTTCTGCTTCCAGCTCCGCGTATGATTTATCTGTGCGAGGTATAGCAGGGATTTGTTCTGGCCTCCTTCCCAAAATTTCATAAGCCAGCATATATAATAATGATGCCTCATTAATAGACTCCATCGTATCTCGCCTGAATAATTGATCTCCCCATGCAATAAGGTTATCGATATACTTCATCACTACATTCCGCTGATAGGCCACAGGTCGGTATCTCGCAATAAGATGTGGTTTAAAGGGATCGTTTTTCCAGGCAGTTACCTGATCGGAAAATTCATCGATTTGATTCAACAGGTTTTGAATCCGCTGGGCTCTATAATCATCGTCTGAATGTTCAAAAAATGGTTTGGTATTCCAGTATCGCTGAGGCACAGGATAATTATCCGTACTCGTTGGATCAAAAATATAGTGATACCAGTGCATGGCTTCCTCAAATCTTTGATTTTGTGAAAGCTGATTGGCAATCATCATGGGAGCATGGAAAAAGATTTCCCAATTGTAGATACTATATGCTCCCCCAAAGGAAAAATCAACAATATCCCTGATAGCTGTCTCATCTGCTTTATTTGGAGAAACAGGCTGATAGGTTGAAAAATGATAATTATTATCCGGAGGATTTATCTGGGTATTCCGTTTTAAAAGCCCGTCAATACCATCTCTGCCCAATTCCTGCAGGAAAAATTTTGTATGAGGGTGGTAGAATGGGTAAAAAACATATCGGTAACGGCTGGCTTTGGTTTGATAATCCAGCATATATTCTTCCCATTCATATTTGATAAAAAGACTGCGTTTTTGATCCTCATAGAAGAATGGTCTTGACATAATATCCTGCATCGGATAAATCACCTTAAACGGATTTTCGGCTCCTCTCATTAAGGTATAACTGCCCGTAGTTCCGAGACCATAAGTGCGATTTAATTCGCTATTATTCACATTATGAGTTTGATTATTTGCCAGGTAATTATACTCAAAATGCATACCCGCCGGGTGCTTTAATCTGGTAGCAATTTCCTGAGTTGTCACCTCCTCAATGATTCTACCTTCCTGATCAAAGTTTTGGTTTACATAAGCATACGAGGATGCATATCTTAAATTTTTTGACCCATTCATATAATATACTCCCCGTAATCCCCGCAATTTGAGTTTCTGTATTTTTCCATCAAAAACGAATGAAGATGAATGCCAGGGGCGGTAAGTTTCATCAAATCGGTTGATTGTCAAATACTCCTTTGAATCCCTGTATTGATCATAAAACCGTCTGTTATTAAATTCCGGAGTGGTTGTCAGGAAAATATCTACCCAAAGGGTATTATCAGTTTCTTTATGTCTTGGTCGGAGATGGTAGGCATACTGAGGTCTTTCCCAGGGATGGATCAACTTTTGTTTGGAAATAGATTTTGCCTTCCATCCGGTGTGAGTTTTGAGCGTCCAACCCAATTGAACCTCCAACATTTTGGGAGGTTCCTCTGCGTCAGTAGGACTAGTCGATGGTTCTGCCGGAGGATTCTGGGTAATCTTCATGGGTTTTTCGTTAAAGATCAGCCAGAAAATATGCAGCTTTCGATTATACATAAAAGGGATGGCGTGATCCCCATTGATTTCTATATCGATCTTTTCCCAGGAAGACCACACATTATAATTTAAATCATAAGTGCGATAGTAATAGATTCCGGGAAGTTCAGGAGTACGGGCCAAAACATGGAGAAGGTTGGTTGATCCCTCCACTTCGTGATAAGATCCCATAACCTCCATACGAGATACTTCATCCACTTTGTACAGATAGTTCTGGAATGCCTGTTCTACATGCTCCTGGGTGATTTCATTTTGCATTAAATCATTTTCCAATTCTTTGAAAAATGGAGATTTATCATCCCTTAACTCCGGTTCAATATAATTTTCCGGATATAAAAATACCTTTCGATTGGCTTCCCAAATCCGATAGTTCTTCATCCACCTCCACTGCTGCCAGCTATTCTCCAGGTCAGGATCATCTTTGGGAACTTGTACAAAGCGAGCCTCAAGGTTTAGGAAACAGCGTTGAACAAACATCTGGGTAGAGCTAATCGCTTGTTTAATCCTGGAAGTTAATTGACAGGCATTCATCTCTACATCTATCAAAAAATAGCTGAATAAATCCCAGGCAGTGTTCCAGTACAGAGGATTAGGATCATCTCCGATTTCCTTAGGCTCATTGCGCATGGAATGCTCCATGTGAAAAGCAATCAAAGCATCCCGTTGCTTTTCACGTAGTTCATCCTGAATCGGTTCTACCTGTTTGAGCCATTCTTCTGCTTCATATTTGGATTTGGCCGTCTGCCTGATTGCCTGAGCGATGATTTGTTCGTCTGCCGTGGAATTTCTGTTTTTCCATGTATGGAGTGTATTGGCATCAACTCCGGTTAATCGCATTTGCTCAAAACAATCCCATAATTTGTGATAAGTTTCCGGAGAAGAATAATCCTGTTGAACATTTGAATGAACTAACCCCAAATATGTATGCATAGCCGCAATCTGTGTTTGGTCCCACTGGGTAAATAAAGCCAGATTTTCCTGAATATCACTTAGATTACTGTTTGCATCAAATGCCAGAGCCAAAACAGCAAAGTAACTGGTTTCTTCTGGCTCCGGGAACATTCGCTTGAAACGCAGATGTCTCCACAAACGATACCATTCCACAAAAAGAGGCGAGACTGGGGGAGTACTTATCGGAAGATTCGAGAGATCAAAGGTATCTGTATCAGCATACATGTCAATCATCCAGGATATTTCATCCTCAGTTAAAGTTAGCTTGTCAATCAGAACAGAAATTTTATGAACCAAACGATAAGTATAGAAGATGTCCGGGAAATTGGCTTCGTTAATTTCTGTAATAAAATCCCCTTCTGAATCTTTAGCGATGAGCGATTCTGATTGAAGGATCTGATGTAAAGACAAACTACTCCCCGGAATGGAAATGTGACTTAAAATCAGGGAACTTATTTGATTTTCGAGTCCCAAAATAGAAGCAATGTGCTCCGTAACCAGGTTTACACTCATGTATGGGTATAAATGCCTATTGACATAAGCATATCGGTCCAGAATCGCCGTTTCTTCCGCTTCAGTAAGGATACCTGTTTCATCAATCGAAGGAGTTAAAGGATCATCGGCATAGTAATTCTCAATACTTAAGAAAGTCGAAGGATTGGCCGAAGCAGGGATAAAAAATGCGAAATATTCATCAATAAATGTCAGTCGTTCTGCATTGGTTCCAGTCCAGGTTCCCTCCACCAGATCCAGCGCCTGATTGAGGATTCCAGAATCTGAAAACTCCGGTAACTTCGACAGGTTTTTTTCCAGTATTTCCCGTGGCGTTTCATTGGATTCCAATAACTCTTCTTTCAATTGACTCAGGCTGGTTCTTAATATTCCGATGAATTCTTCATAGGTTCCTGTTCTCAACTCAAATGGAGAATCGGGTGAATAGGTGAGTAAAAAATGAAGCTCTGAAATCCTAAAGCCTGATTCTTTAATGCTATCGTAATAATCAATAAATGTTTTGAGTTGGCTGATCGAGGCAAATGGATTGAAAATACTGGTGATGTCCATGGTCTGGATCAATTCTTCCGGACTCATTTTTAGCTTCTTGGCCAGCAATGAATACCGGTAAAGTATGCTAAGCGACTCCAGCGTAAGCTGCTCGTCTGTCAGAGGGCGAAGCATATTGCAGGATTCTTCTGTGATGGCCAGGGCCGAAAGAATCGTGGTAAGATGAGGGGTCAGACTCCCTCCGGGACTCAGTAATTCTGAGCCATCAGCAGCCAGTTCAAAAGCTGAATTGAGAG
>JAGQVA010000302.1 GCA_020438265.1 Bacteroidota bacterium | reverse complement strand
AAAAATGTATCAACCATGGGAAATACTTATGATAAGATTATTCGGGAAAATATAGAGGAGATGATTTATCCTCTAGCCAATAAAGTTTTAAACATGGAGCTTTCTCCGGATAAAACAGAAGAAATACCAGATGATCTTCAATATACTATTGAGCGAAAACCAGATTTTCTAAAAAAAATTTATTCCCCCCAAGAACCTTTTATTCTCCACGTGGAGTTTCAATCAGCAGATGATTATTTAATGCCTGAGAGAATGCTGGTTTATTTAGCACTTTTATACCAAAAATACCAAGTTCCCATCAGGCAGTGCGTTTTTTTCATTGGTCAAGGAACATCAAAGATGAATTCTTCCATATCTTTGCCTAATCTTATTTTCCGCTTTGATCTTTTCAATTTAAGTGAAGTGAACTATCAAATGTTTATTGATTCAGATAAACCGGAAGAAGTTATTTTTGCTATTCTGACTGATTTTGGACAGGATTCTCCTGACAAAGTGATTAGTCGTATATTGGCCCAATTGAATCAACTATACAAAAAAGGTAAGCGTATAAGTAAGTATCTTAAACAATTGGAGATGCTCTCCAAATTGCGTAATTTACAAGAAGAAATAATTAAAAAGATCACAACTATGCCATTTGAATATGATTTAGAAACAGATATCCGATTCTTACAGGGAGTTGAAAAAGGAATTGAAAAAGCTCGCGAGGAGGTAAAAGAGGAAAAGAAATTGATGATCTTGAAAATGCTTAAATCAGAGCTTTTTCAAAAGGGATTTATCACATTAGAGCATATTGCTGATTTTAGTAATGTGGACCTGGAATTGGTGAAGAGAATTAAAATTGAATTTGATAAAAAAAATAAACCGAAAAATTAGGCTACATTAGCTGAAAACTTCTACGCAGGATAAAAGAAATTTGCCATTTCTTTTATCCTGCGTCCTTTTTTAAACAAATCTATGAACCATCAAACCCTCTTCTACCAACACATCGCCCAAACTTCCCCGGAATCCATTGGTCTCGAAATTAATCGCGCCGAAGGCATCTATTTCTACGGCCCTAATGGCCAAAAATGGGTCGATTTCATCAGTGGAATTTGTGTCATGAATGTTGGGCACGGCGCACCGGAAGTTATGCAGGCGATTGAAAAACAGGCGAAGGCTTATTTGCATACGATGGTCTATGGCGAAGCAATTATGGGCCCTCAGGTAGAATTTGCGGAATTGTTGATCAAAGAACTGAATAGCCGACTAGACCGCATTTACTTCACAAACAGCGGTGCAGAAGCTACCGAAGGCGCCTTAAAAATCGCTAAAAAATATACAGGAAGATCAGAACTCATCTCCTGTTTTGGGGCTTATCACGGCAGCACGCATGGGGCGTTGAGTGTGGGCGGAAATCCTAAAAAGAAAGAAGGATATGGTCCCATGCTTCCGCAAGTAAAACATATTCGGTTTAATTCCTTTGAGGATTTGCAGCAAATTACGGAGAAAACAGCCGCGTTTATTGTCGAACCTATTCAGGGGACCGGAGGAATTATTCTTCCAGAACCAGGATACTTCCAGGCTGTCAGGCAAAGATGTGATGAAACCGGAACATTGCTGATTCTTGACGAAATCCAAACCGGGTTTGGCAGGGTAGGGGCTAAGTTTGCTCATCAACTGTATGAGGTAGAGCCGGATATTCTTCTCCTGGCGAAAAGCCTGGGAGGAGGATTACCTTTGGGGGCGTTTATCAGTCGGACGGAAATTTTTGAGGTCATTCAACAAAATCCCGTTTTGGGACATATTACCACGTTTGGAGGCAATCCCTTAAGCTGCGCCGCTGGTATGGCTTCTTTCAGGAAAATCCTCGATGAGGGAATCATTGAACAAATTCCACAGAAGGAAGCGATTCTTCATCAACGGTTAATTCATCCATCCATTAATCTGATCAGAGGCGAAGGTTTGCTTTACGCGATATTATTTAAAGATTTTGATTTTACTGAAAAAGTCCGGCGAGCGCTTCTGCAAAACGGGTTGGTTACCCTGGGATTTGTGAATATTGACAACGGTCTGAGAATTGCTCCCCCTTTGACCATTACAGAAGAAGAATTACATCATTGTTGTGATTTGATTATTGATACGCTGAATCAAATGGTTATTTGATAGTTTTTGTAAACACGTCTCCAGAATTTTTTTCAAAAAGATAAGGCAAATCTGTAATTTATCCTCAAAATAAAAGCAATGGGTTTATTCGACTTCTTTGGTAAAAAAACTACAAAAAAAACAGATATTATATGGCTCAATCAGGAGGCAAAAATGAATGGTGTATTGGATATCATCTCCCAAAATCCGGATGCCAATCTGGTCGCCTGGTCTCCCCTCACCAAAAATCTTTATGAGCAAGCGACCCAGAAAGAATTAGGGATAAAAATTGAGGTAAAACTCGCCCAAAGAGTGAGTTCTTTTGCCTTTAAAGGGGAAGTCGTGTATTTTCTGGAACATCATCTTTTCTACAGCCCTGAAGCAGAGTTGATTGAGCATTGGCAACCTCAAAAAGTGATTTTTCTCGGCGCAATGGACGATCACGTTCTTGAACCAGCGATCAGTTCCAGAATTACAACGATGATGGAGAGAATGGGAATGGAGGAGAATGAATCGATCGAGCATGGAATGGTTACCAAATCGATTCAGAGGGTCCAACAGGAATTCGAAGAGGAATTAGATGTTTTTGCCTTGCCGCCTCAGGTCAAACGTTGGTTTGATACTTTCTGGAGATGATGAATGAATCCTTCCAGGCCCTTTTCCCATAATAATCCAAACATAATTTCATGCGAATTACCTTCTTCATTATAGCCCTGACAGGACTCCTGCCTTTTTTTTCATGTAAATCAGGAAGTGAAACGCAGGTTGATACAAAAAAACACTCATCAGGTTTTCAACTGGTCAAATACAATCATCCCGGTGCGGTATCAGACCTTGGTACGGGTCTCTGGGCCTGGCCTCTTCCCATGGATTATGACCAGGATGGAGATCTGGATCTGGTAGTTTCCTGTCCCGACGTGCCCTTTAATGGAACCTGGTTTTTTGAAAACCCTACCGGTGAGCCGTTTCCTGTATTTAAACCTCCGGTAAAAATTGGGGAAGGACATAAAAATATTCAGCTTTCTTATGTGAATGACCAACCTGTAGTTACCGTGGGTTCAACAGAGTATTCTCAATTTTTGCAGTCTCAGTTTGAAGATGGAAAGGTCTTATTTGATGCAACTGACCTGGAAAAACAGCATCAAAAAATTCGCTTTAAGCAGTGGAAATGGGTGGACTATGAAAATGACGGAGATATGGACCTTATTGTGGGAATGGACGACTGGGGCGAATATGGTTGGGATAATGCCTATGATGAGAGTGGAAAATGGACAAACGGGCCGCTTCATGGTTATGTCTATTTGGTAGAAAATATTGACGGTGATTTTGTTTTCAAAGGAAATATAGAAGCGGAAGGAAAACCCATTGATGTGTATGGCGCTCCTTCGCCCAATTTTGCAGATTTTGACGGAGATGGAGACCTGGATATAATCTGTGGTGAATTTATCGATAAACTCATCTGGTTTGAAAATATCGGTTCCAGAACTGAGCCTGAATATGCTGCCGGGCGATTTTTAGAAAACCAGGATGGACTGATAATCATGGACTTACAAATGATTATCCCTACTTCTATTGACTGGGATAAAGATGGAGACATAGATCTGATTGTGGGGGATGAAGATGGTCGCGTGGCCTGGATTGAGAATACAGGGGAAGTAGCTAAACAAATGCCTGTATTCAATTCTCCCCGCTATTTTAAGCAAGAAGCAGATAATCTGAAATTCGGAGCATTGGTCACTCCTTTTAGTGTAGACTGGGATGATGATGGAGATGAAGATCTCATTTGTGGAAATACTGCAGGATATATTGGTCTGATTGAAAATCTGGATGGAGGTAATCCTCCTCAATGGGCAGCTCCTGTTTATGTAAAAGCCGGAGGCAAAAACATTCGCATATTAGCAGGTGATAATGGCTCTATTCAGGGCCCTTGTGAAGCAAAATGGGGCTATACAACCCTTTCTGTAGCAGATTGGAATGGAGATGAGTTAAAGGATATTATTGTGAATTCTATTTGGGGAAAGGTTATTTGGTATGAAAATACAGGTACCAAAAAGGCTCCTGAATTTAAAGAAGCTCAACCCGTTTTGGTTGATTGGGAAGGTTCTCCTCCCAAACCTAAGTGGAACTGGTGGAATCCCCAGGAAGAAGAATTGTCAACGCAGTGGCGTACTACCCCCTTTGCCATTGACTGGGACCAGGATGAATTGACTGACCTTGTCATGCTGGATCATGAAGGATATCTGGTGCTATTCGAGCGATTTGAAGAAAACGGCGAACTGAAACTCCATCCGGGGAAACGTATTTTCTACTCAACAGGTCCTTCATCATTTAAAAGCAGGCAGCAGGTTATCGATAGTCTTCCAGGTCCATTGAGATTAAACGGAAGTGAGAATGGAGGCAGTGGCCGCAGGAAATTTTGCCTTGTGGATTGGGATGGCGACGGGGATTATGATTTACTGGTTAATAGCGAGTCTGTCAATTTTCTGGAAAATCTGAAGACAGAGGATGGAAAGACCTATTTTACCGATAGAGGACCTATACATCCACAAAAACTGGCTGGACATACGACAAGTCCGACAGCCGTTGATTGGGATGGGGACGGGGTTCCGGAGTTATTAACTGGGGCAGAGGATGGACACTTTTATTTTTTTAAGCATCAGGATCTCAAGGCTTCTGGTTCTTCAAAGGGTCATTCCAATAAAAAAGGTGAGAATTATACTACCGTCAAGATTGATAGTTTCCCTTCAAAATATGTCTCTACCCGGTCGATAGAAGTGTTGGTTCCAGTGAATACCCAATCTGATAAATCTTTTCCGGTACTCTATATGTTTGACGGACAAAATATCTTTCACAGTTTTAGAGGCTGGGGAGGAGAAGAGAATAAAGGTTGGCGGGTAGATGAAGTATTGGACAGTCTTTTTGTGGCTGGAACAATCCCTCAGGTGATCGTGGTCGGAATTTTTAATAGTGGCCAGAGGATGTCAGAGTATATGCCTTCCAAACCAACAGATCTGGTTAAAAAACGGATTGAAGAAAATACAAACGAATGGTATGATTCATTCAAAGAACATCCTCCTGTTGCAGATAGGCAGCTTCAATTTATCGTGGAGGAATTAAAGCCATATATCGATGCCAATTTTAAAACCAGAAAAGACCAGGGCAATACATTTATTGCCGGTTCAAGTATGGGAGGATTAATTTCTGCTTATGCTATCTGTGAGTATCCAGATATTTTTGGAGGAGCAGCCTGTTTTTCAACCCATTGGCTACCACTAGAAGGAGTATTTCTGGAGTATTTGAAGGATAATTTACCAGATCCTGCTACTCATAAAATCTATTTTGATCACGGGACAGAAGACCTGGATGGCGAATATGAGCCTTTTCAGAAAATTGCTGATCAGGCTATGAGGGCAAGAGGATACGAGATGGGAAAAAATTGGATCACACGAAAGTTTGAAGGGGCCAAACATCACGAAGATGACTGGCATGCGCGTTTTCATATTCCTATGGAGTTTTTTTGGGGGGATTGAGGGCTAAACGCTCAAATTTTGTTTTGTCAACTCCCTACTGTCAACTTTTAGTAAACCTCCCACAGATAACACGGATTCCACAGATACATTCAATTGCAAAGCGTTTAGATCTGTAAAATCTGTGCAATCTGCGGGAGAAATTAAGTGTCTCTAAAAATTGTATGGTAGAGAATTTATCAATTGATTATGCTCCCAGTAAAAAGTCAAGGCTCCGTTAAGATTTCCTATAGAGCACCAATATATTTTTACCAACTACATCAATCAAGCCCTTTATTTTTTTACTGATTGAAGGTTTCATTCCATATTTTTTAATATTCACATTGTGAATTGTCCTCCTTCACATAATAAGCCTTATAATTCTTGGCCTTCGGATCCATACAACCTTTCAAATTCAGCAGCTGAATATCCTTAAAATCAATCGGATGACTTTCCGCCTGAAGGGCAATATATCCCTCTGTCAGCAATTCTCCCTCCCTGGCCCGCCAGGATTCTGGATCAGGAAAAAAACCGCCTTCCCAGTCATAATCGTTGCCATTAACAAAAACGCCGTCAATCTGAGGTTTATAATAAGTGAGAATCGTATCCTCCCCAATCACATGATGAATGACGGAATCTCCCAACACAATCGCTTCCATTTCTACCCACTGATCGCCGTGATAGGTTTTTGAATCGGAATCAATGCAATGATCTCTGCGCAATGTATCGCCCATAACTACCCGCGTTCCAGGTGTACAAAGATTCCCTGTATGCCTTTCCCCCTTTTCTTCCCCCAATCCTCCTAATAATTGCACCTCAATTGAAGCGGGAAAATGCTGATCTTTTCCATTACTCTGCGCGGATTGAGAATGAACCATGACACCACTATTCCGCACATTCCAGGAAGCGCCTCCGGCAAGTTGTTCGCCTACAAACCGATAGGTAAATTTCAGTTTGTAATAGGAATAAGGTTTCTCATAATACATGTGGCCAAATTTCTCGTCAAAGGATTCATACTGATCATAAGCAATCCGTATCATGGAATCTT
>JAGQVA010000301.1 GCA_020438265.1 Bacteroidota bacterium | reverse complement strand
CCAATGACTGTATATTTATTTTTTGATAGAAATTCCAGATATTCTTCAAATAATTCTGGCGGAGTCGTTACCCAATCATGTGCATAATCAGGCACGCCATGTACTGTCAAGACTGTTATTTTCCCATATCTGGCTTTTTTGATAGCGTTCATTACCCGCTCCTTGTCTTCTCCTGTAGTACTAAAACTGGGAATCAGATAAGGATGATCTTTTTCCGGATCATACGCTCGCTCCCCTCCTACCCTGGCAAATACATAGTCCTTTGATTCCAGCGCTTCCAAAGCATGAGGGTGAACAGCATAAGCCGGATAGGCAAATGTGGTTGGTTGAGGGATAGAATATTGCTGACAGCGATCTTCAATGTATTCCAGTTCACGAATGATGCGACTATAACTGATCTGATCTACATGAGCATGACTTCCTGTGTGGTTTGCCACTTCAAAGCCCATTTGGTGAAGCTGCTGAATTTGTTCCCAGCTCATATATTTGTCTTTATCTTCAAAGTCAGGGGGAAATTCGCAAACGAAGAAAGTACCTCCGAAGCCGTATTTTTTTAATAATGGAGCTACGTATTCAGCATGCGTGCTTACCCCATCGTCGAAGGTAAGGACTACCAATTTGTCGGGGATGGGCTGCCGGAGAATTTGAGAGTGAAGAGAGAATTGCCAGAAAATAAGTAAGAGGGTAGCAGATAGTAGTTTCATTTTTTAACCATTTTAGAATAAACTTTTATCAAAGCTTATTTGGGGAAATAGAGAGTATTTCGTGTAAAAAATACAATTATCTTTTTAAGATTTTGCAAAAACCAGGACCTTTTTTCCCTTCTATTCAAAACATTCACAATATTAAAATCGATGAAAATCCTTTTTTTCTTCACCTCATTCATTAAATTGAGCCGAATAAAACCAAAAGCTGTGAATATTTTTGCCCAACAAAAACGCTCTCTCATCTTCCTGATTTGTATCATATTAGGAATTTTTAGTTGTAACGAGCCAACTGCCACTGAAAAGACCAAAAGCGAATTGGTAACCCGCCTGGAATCCATTTTCTACGGTGAGTCATTTACATCGATTCCTGCCCAAACCTTTAATGTAGCGGATTATGGCGCAGTAGGTGATGGAGAAGCGCTCAATACGGATGCCATTCAACAAACCATTGATGCAGCTGCGGAAGCGGGAGGTGGAAAGGTGATTTTTCCTGAAGGAATATATCTGACCGGAGCTATTTTCATTAAATCTAATATTGAATTCCATATTGGCGAAGGCGTAATAATTAAAGCGATTCAGGACGATGCGCACTACCCGGATAAATGGACGCGTGTCGCTGGAATCGAAATGAACTGGCCAGCAGCACTGATTAATGTGTATGAAGAAAAGAATGTACGCATTACTGGTAAAGGGACCATTCACGGCAGTGGTAAATTCTGGTGGGATAAATTCTGGGGAGATCCGCCCCGATCCGGAGGAATGTGGGTAGATTACCAGAATCGGGACATTCGGTGGGCAGTCGATTATGATTGCAAGAGGGTAAGACCGGTGGTTGTATATAAATCTGAAAATGTCTTGCTTAAGGACTTTACGGTGAAACAGGCAGGATTCTGGACCATTTCGCTGACTTATTCAGAAAAGGTACATGTTGATGGTTTGATTATTCGAAATAATATTGATGGATATGGCCCCAGTTCTGATGGAATCAACAGTGATTCTTCCAAAGATATTCTGGTTGAAAACTGCGATATTTCGTGCAATGACGATAATCTATGTATCAAATCTGGCCGTGATTCTGATGGATTACGGGTTAATAAACCAGCTGAAAATATCGTTTACAGAAACTGTATAACTCGCGCTGGACATGGCCTGTTTACTATTGGTAGTGAAACTTCCGGAGGCATGCGTAATGTTGAGGTATATGGCCTGGAAGCCATTGGTACGAATACAGGAATCAGGTTCAAATCTGCGAAAGTCAGAGGAGGTTTGATTGAAAATATCTGGTTTCACGATATCAAAATGGACCAGGTAAAGAGCCCTTTTCAGTTTGAGCTCAATTGGTACCCGGAGTACAGTTATCCCCAAATTCCGGAAGAAATTCCCGAGGAGGAGTGGCCTGAATGGTGGAGAACGATGACAACGCTGGTAGAACCTCCGGAAAAAGGAATTCCCGAGTTTAGAAACATCCTTTTGACTGATATTGAAGTCAAAAACGCAGAAAGAGCTTTATATGCCAATGCTTATCCCGAACAAGCGATTCACGATCTTACCTGGAAAAACGTCTCCATTGAGGCTGAAGTGGGCGGCTCGATTAATTATGGTAAGGACTGGAAGATGGAGAATGTGGAGATTATTCTTCAGGAAAATGAACCAACTCTACTGAAAAATTCTGCTAATGTTGAGATTCCGGAGCCAACTATTCTCAAACAAGAATCTATCTCTGAACAGAAAGCCCCCGCTGACATTGAAAAGTATATCTATGAACGGGCTAATGCCGATCCCGAATTTGTCATCGCTCCAGTAGATATGGAAAATCAGATCTTAATTGAAGAAGGAGATACTGCGAAGTTTTCGGATGAAGTGAAAATTTATATACTTTCTGATAAATCAGCCAGGATGAGTTATCATGAGCCGCTGGGAGATGGATTTTACATTTCCCCTGTGTCTATTGAAAGCACAAAACAAGGGAAATATATAATCCTTTCTGCTGAAAGAAATCATCATTGGACTATTTACATAAAGTCTGCTCAGAAACCAGAGACGGTTTATGGTGTTGATAGCTGGGAATATGATCCGGAAACTCAAAATTTAGTTATTGAAAAGGAAGGAGATAGTTTTAGTGTGGCCATCAAATAACAACTTTCAGGGCATTCACCGCATGAATCGTGTGATATTCTTAATATCTAATGCTCAAACCAGCACAAACTTTGACTATAATTGATGCCTTGGTTTATTTGAGATTCCAAAATTTCCATTTATAAGCAATCCCAATTCCTATGTAATCGCCACGCGTCACCCACCTACTGAAGTCTTCAAAATTTAGACTCTCAACTGAGTAAGTATCAATTGTCGTTCTGATTGGATTAATTCCCTTAATGATATGCAACACCCCAAAAAGTCCATGTCGTGTTGAACGCAATAATCGTACATCCCAACGAAATTCTACCGCCAGAAAAGTATGAGGTATAACAACTGTTTCCGACTTTCTATATAGAGTTTGCCCGTTAGTGAGTTCAGTCTCATACATTTTTTGGATTCCTATGTCCGACGACCATTTTGCATACAATAGCCCCAGAGAAAGTTGGGACGTAGAAAAAAGGCGACTGCTGCTTTCTGGAAAGGCATACCAAACATAAAAATGTGGCATGAAGTTATAATGAGAAGAACTATTTGTTGCACTATAAAAGGGCATATCTAATTCCTCTACTTCCTTTGGTAAGAATCTCCGTCTGATTCCAACAGGAAAGTAGGTAAGTCCCACTCCTGCTCCAAGACGGTCTGAGAAACAATAACCCAGGTTACTTTGTACATAAAATGTGGGAAAAGGGTCCTGCCAAAACCCCTCTTTTACAGATTGAACACTTGAAAAGTTACCTCCTCCGCTTACAAACGCTTCGACCCGAAGAGTCTGTGCCGAAACATGCATAAATAAAAATGCAATGCTTGAAATGAGAAAAATACCTGCTTTAATCATATAAGCTAGATAAAGTAATTGTAGGCTATAGAACATGGCCCCTTTCAAATAGAGCCATGTTAACAATTGTTTCAGATTATACTTTAATAAATTTAATGACAAAAATTCTTGAATTACCAGAAGCAGAAAGATAATAAAGACCATCAGATAAATGAGAAAGGTCTATCTTCAGGTCATATTTATTCTTATTTGGTGAAAGAGTAATGTGATCCAAAGTAGAAACCAGTTTGCCTTGACTATCAAAGATGTGAAGTGCATACTCCTCTTTGGCAGTGATTGTCGGATAAGAGAGAGAAACCATCCCATAATCAGATACTGGATTTGGAGAAAAAGAGAGTACTTTAGGAGCAAAATTAGTTGTTTGTTCAACAGCCCTTCTCAGTAGTTCTTCTTCGTCTTCTTCTGTTTCATATCTGATATCGACTTCAAGAGAGTCAAATTCAGCCCCCGAAACGGAAACAGATTTAGTAAAATCATCAAACACAATCTTGTTTTCGTTTTCAGAATCAATAAAAATTTCAGAACTACTAAATCCATCCAGTGTTAATTCACCATCAACAAAAATGGCAGACCCCTGCCAAACAATTTTTTCAGCAGGTGGCATCTCAAAATCTTCATCATCATTATAAGGAGCTTCCCAAACAGTGATATAGAAGGTAAATGTTCTGGTAGGTGAATTAATTTCAAAATAACCCGAAATATTGGGAATATGAACGGAATCTTCATCAGAGTTAAATTCAATAGAATCCCCTGATATTTCCCCATACTCTACTGGGTCGTCTAAAGTTTGATATGGGCTAAAATAGCCAAAAAAGTCACATATATCCCCCCCAGCTGTACAGTTATTATCAACTATATTGTCGCTCATACCCCATCCAGTAGGTCCAATCCAAGATGTTTCTTCCCCCCGAAGTGTTAAAAATGAATTGGATGGATTCCGAGCATAGGCGTTGGCAGTTGTAGGATGAAGTTGAACATCTTTATCTGTTACTGTCCCTCCGCCAGATGTGCACTTGATTTTCGCTTTTGCCTTATACTTTTGGCCTCTTTTTTTTGCTTTTACCCACCCTCCAGCGTGAAGATCATTTAGAGAAAGTGTCAATCCAATAGCAATAATTGTAAATACCCGAAAGTAATACTTGAGCAGATTCGTAATTTGAAAGGTTCTTTTTGGAAGGTAGGAGCCATTTGCCAATAGCTCATGTTGTACCAGTTTTGAATTTTTCATTTCATTGTGATATTTGTGGTTGAATAATAGTCTAAGTTATAAAAATTTAATAAAAAAAAACAAACAATATGTCATATTTTTGACTTATTGCGATCGTGTGAAATAGTGTTTAGACAATGATAAAAGATTAGAGCAGGCCTACCTGAAAGTTAGGCCTTAATTGGGGTAGCGGGGGCATTTTAAGAGTCTCGCTCTTAGAGTATATTTTCGCACGATTCTGCGTAATACCCTGATTAAACCGGAATTTGCTGACTTAAACAATGTAATGTCCCAAATCCCCAAATCAGATCAATCGCACTAATTGGAATAATCGTTCTTTCAGGAAAACATTCATCCAGAATATTTAGCGCAATTCGATCATTAGGATCATTAAAGACAGGAACCAGTACACACTCGTTGATAATAAGAAAATTGGCATAACTCGCGGGAAGGCGACAATCATCAAATACCAGTTTGGTGGGCATTGGTAGCTCCACAATATTCAATGATTTACCGTTTTCCAGTCTGGCATCTTTGAGGCGCTTCAGATTATCTTGAAGCTGAGGATAATTTTCATCTTTGGGATTTGGCTCAACAATGGTTACTACCGTGTCAGGATTGACAAAACGACAAAGATCGTCAATATGACCGTGAGTGTCATCTCCTACAATTCCGTCACCAAGCCATATAACATTGCTGATACCCAGATATTCGGCAAAAATTCTTTCATAATCTTCTTTCCCAAATCCTGGATTTCGCACCTGAATGGTTGGGTGAAGCAGACATTCCTCTGAAGTCAACAATGTTCCCTTTCCATTAGAATCAATTGCGCCGCCTTCCATCACCACTCTTTTTCCCTGATACATGGCCTGAGTAACTGGAATCCCCAGAAAATCTGCCACTTTGGGGGCAGTCTGTTTGTCAAGCCGATGATTGGAATATTTGGCCCAACCGGTAAAATCAAAGTGAATGGCTTCCCTTTTATCACCATTTTTGACGATGATCGGCCCCGAATCCCGCATCCAGCTTCGGTTGGTGCGGTGAATGATAAAATGAACCCGATCAGTGTTCACATGAGCCATTTCCAGCATCTCTCCTACTTTTTCTTTGAGTTTTTCATCTGCGACGACCAGAAGCACTTCTTCACAGGTCGCAACTTTTTTAATAAATTCAGTCAGCGCCCACTGAATTGCTCCATATTTCCCGGGCCAGTCATTCCCTTTATGAGGAAAGGAAAGGAGAATGCCCTGCTGTTTTTCCCATTCGGCAGGAAACCTGCGATTTGTATTACTCATTAGTCAATCGCTCTTTTGGTGATTTCTTCATACGCATCAATCCGACGGTCGCGGAAAAAAGGCCAGTTTTGGCGCACATTTTCCTGATAGGCCAGATCAACCTCGGCAATTAAAATTTCTTCCTGGTCATGTGATGCCTGCGCCAGAATCTCTCCCTGAGGACCACAGATAAAGGAAGCGCCCCAAAATTCAATTCCTGCTGTATCGGGAAGGTATTGCTCCAGGCCGATGCGATTTGCAGCTCCAACATACACGCCATTAGCTACTGCATGGCCTTTCATGACATTCATCCAGGCACCATACTGGTTAGGGCCATATTCCTCTTTTTCGTAAGGATGCCAACCAATAGCAGTAGGGTAAAATAGCACTTCTGCACCTTGAAGAGCAGTTAGTCTGGCACCTTCCGGATACCATTGATCCCAACAGATCAGGGTACCAATTTTACCCTTTTGAGTAGGAATAGCCTGAAAGCCCAAATCACCTGGTGTAAAATAA
>JAGQVA010000300.1 GCA_020438265.1 Bacteroidota bacterium | reverse complement strand
TGGGGTTTTTGAAGTGAATGTCTTTGACGAGTTTGGGTTTGATGTCTGGTTCGGTTCGGACTTCTGGTGGGGGAATGGGAGGATATTTTTTAGGGTGATTCTGCTTTTTATATTTTTGAATACCTATTTCGATTTCTTTCTGTGGAGGATGTTCAATGACCAGCTTGGAATTTGTAAGTTTGATAATGCTCAGTAAATAATCACCCTTCACATAGATTGTATCATTACCGTGAAGATGTAATATTTCATAGAGCCGAATGGTTTGTTCGTTTTCATCAAAATTCCATTTGCCCTGTTGCCTGAAATTTAGGTCAAACTCCTCTTTGTAATCCTTACCTAATTTAAGCCTTGAATCATAATCGATTTCATAGGTTCCATCTTTGGAAAAAGTAAGTGTCTGAGCCTTGTCCTGATTAAATTCCCAGATACCCGTAAGTTTGTCTTTAGCAGATGATTCTGGAACGATCTGACCATACAGATGGATATAAAAAGTCAGACAAAAGAAAATTGTGAGTATTCTGTAAGTAATCAAAATGAGGTTCTTATTGAGATTAGTCTTTTGCTCTTTTTAAGCTAATGTGTGTTGAATGAGGACTTTATGGATTGGGGAAATACTATCAATACCTCAATTTTCGCTTAAAAACGCGATCCCTAATCTTCTTATCATCTACATTTTCATAAATTTTCATCACTATCCAATTCCCAAAATCATCATATTTATATTCGTAAATATACCTCTTTGACTTGATTAGATCTCCTTTTTCATTATATGTATCTTCAGAGGATTCTTTAATCGCAAAGCTTATGGTCATTGTATCCTGTGATAATATTCCCCCATCCTGATTTAAAACTGCGGTATAGGCCTGATTGGTTTCGTAGTTGTATGTAGCGGTTTCAACTCCAAGGAGATTGCCAATTCCGTCATACAGTTCCAGCCGGACAGGATTTCCCTTTTCATTATTGATAAGAACCGTTTGTTGAATGATATTTCCATTATCGGCCTTGTCTGTGACTTTCGTCAAAAAACCATTTTGGTCATATTCATAGAAGGCAGTTTCAGACACATAACCAAAACTTGTCCACCTTTCAAATTTTCGGTTCAGGCTATGTCTGCCTGTTGAATCATAGGTGAAAATTAACCTTGCTTCGAGTTTGCCCTCCTCGTTAAATCGTTCTTCAATGAGGAGTTTTTTCTGATCATTCAGTTTCTTTTTGTTCTTATTGATCTCTATTCCTGAGGAGTTGTAAAAGGTGTTTTTTTCAATGACTTCCCTGGGGAATGTTTCTCCAAAATCTTCCTCGCGGTTATGATGCAGCGCGGAATAGATGTTTTGGGAGAAGATGTTTGACCAGGAAATACCTGTTAACAGGATGACTGATAGAATAATATGTTTCATGGTTTTAAATTTTTTGTTGATCTTTTTTCCTGGGAAATTAGAAAGAATTTGCCCAAAGTAATTAAAAAATATCCTGATTAATTGAATAACCAGGATATTAAGATCAGGTATTTAGTTTTATTTTTTCAATACAGTACGCTCAGCCTTGGTTTTACCCTTCCACCGAGTAAGTAATTCCGCCTACAACTTCTCCATCAACGATATAGGCCGCAGTTACCAATTGAGACGGATCTACTCCAGGTGGTAAGGCCTTCTTATTAACAGGATAATAAAAACGATTCTCTGAAGGAAAACTCGTCAATTTTTCATCCCATTTTTCTCTCTGTTCGTTAGAAACCACTTTAAATGTTCCAAATTTGATGCCCTCAGGAAGTTTTGCTGCGGGTTTACAGTAGCAAATGGGTGCAGGATTTTCCCTTCTGATCAGAATCTCGGGATTGAGCAATTCAAAATTAAATTTGGGACCTCTGGGAACAAAAATCACCCTGTCATATTTGTGGATATAAGGATGTTTTAATACCAGGGTATAATCTCTACCCGAAGACGGAGCAACAATGACATTACTAAAATTACTCATGGCGAGTTTATTGTCGATATTGCTATCTCCGGGAGAAGTTACCCTGACTTTCACACACCAGTGGTTGTGGTTGGTTCCATCGTTGGCAGGTGCCCAATCCACGGTAAACCATTTTTCCTGTCCGGGATTTAATAATTCTCCCGTGATGATTTGAGTAGTTCCACTTGCATTCTCAACTGGTATCCACCCTGCCAGGGTTAAGAAAGGGGCTGCTTTTTGATACCAAAATTCTATCTGAATATCATCTGCAAGCATATTACCTTTATTTCTGAGCCGAACCTTCAGTTTATTATTCTGATCAAAATAAACCTCTGAATCAGCCAGCATATTATTATCATTGTCTACCATAATATCAGGAGAAACCCAGGTCCAGGCCCATCCCCTGGGATTTATTTGATATTCTGTACCAGCCTCAGAATCCCATCTGGTAACCATTACATCAGAGTCATTGGCTACTTCGGTGAAATCAAGTGAAAAATCCCCGTCATTTTCCCTGCTTGCCACAATCACCACCACTTTTGTAATGCCACTCATATTGATTGTTTTGCTATAAGTAGCTAAATCAGATTTGTGGATATCCTTGAGTGTATCCCCCGCTTCAAGCAGCAAGATCTGGATGATAGGATCAGTCATGCCTCCACTGGCTGAAAAATCTATTCTGAGGTTCCGGGGAACTGAAAGAGCATTGGGGGTAATTTCATAATAAACCGCCGCGTAGGCTTTGTGATTAAACACATTTCGTGAAAATGTCTGGTTTAAACCAATCGTTAGCTGATTGGAGACTTCTACTCTTGCTTGCAGATCAGCCAGTTGGGCAACCACTGATGTTGACCAGGTAACAGGATCTTCATCTTCCAAATAATCAAATCGGGAATCAAAATCACTGTCTCCTGGCTGCATGAGTCCATGCATATAATTGGCTATCAGGTAGTTACTCCATGTGTTTTCATGACTGGCCAATTCGGTTTTCCCAACGTTGTCATGATAATGAAACGAATCAAAACTTCCGTACCAGGGCATTTTACTTCTGGCCGCCTTCAGTCCCCCCATGGTGTATCCGGCTTTGGCAGAAGAGGTTTCTTCGAGTAAATATCGATAAGTCTCGACACCTATGGCAGGTTCATCGGCAGGAGTGGTAAACGGACTGTGTTGTTCTGCAATATATTTCCAGAATAAACCTGCGGCATACCGGATTGGGTTTGAGGCTCCTCCACCTGGATTAAGCAAAGAGTCTGTAGGAAATAAGAGCGTAGCAATTGCAGAATCGACATATCTGTTAGGTACATCAATAAGGCTTTCAGCATTAAATCTTGCTCCCCCTTCTCTCAATATTCCATAAATTCCGGCTCTGGTTGTAGTAGTGTTATATCGGTACTGTACCTGGTGAAATATCTCATGTGGAACAGTAAAAGCATTTTGTTCATCGGTATTATTGATGTCTATTTCCACATGGCTCCAGGTTGGATCTGTACTGCCCGCAATACCCGTTCCCTGGGCTAATAGCCTGATTTCCAGTCGTGAAGCTCCATTTCTTGGGTCGAGGTAGGAAAACCGTGGATTAATAAAATGGGTTAATGCATATTCTGCGATTAGTCCTACTTTTTGGACGTAGGTGGGAGCTACTTCTGTATTGTCAATATGTAAATTGATTAAATCTCCCCTGATGATACCGAAAGGTGGATCTGCGAGGGCTGCACCAGGGAGGGGATAATCGTCGTTTGTTCCGGGAGGAGGGATTGCTTCAAAACCTCCTGTCAATACATCATCAGAGGTATTGTCAAGTGTATATCTTACAACAACGTTGGCTGTGAAAAATTCTTTGACTACGACTCCAATGGTAAAGTCATCGAAATCACCAATCAAATGAATCGCTCTTCTTTCTCTCAAAAACCATCTTATCCCATCACCTGACCCCTCTCCACATTCTTTGTTCTTATAATGTGCTACTGCCAGATCGGGAAATGCTTCCAAAATTGCCTTTTTATTTTCTACCTCCAATTCAGGCTTTCTGATGAGACGGTATGCGTTGACCAAATCTTTTGTACCTAGTTTTGCGACTTTTTGTACATTGACTCTTTCGCCAAATACGTAGGTAATATCTTTCTCTTCAACTGATTCAATGGGTAAATTGGCATCGATAACGGTATTCAATCCTGTATTCAAATTCACACAAAAATTGGACGTGTAGATCAATTCCTGTTTTTGATTGTAAACCATAATGTAAACATCCGGATGTCTTTCCAGTTTGAAAATGGTTTGAAAATCTTCCTGTGAAAATTCTATTTTATAAACTCCTGCGCCATTGGTAATAGCTTCTCCTAAAAATTGCTCCGAAAGAAAATCTTTGTCAAAGGCTCTGACAATCAGCCCTTTAATGGGTTGTCCTGTAACTTCATTTTTGATTAATCCGGAAACTGAATAAAGACGGGGTTGGTCGTGAAGGCTCATATTTTTGAATTTGGGTTTATGTTGCTTGTTGGTTGTTATTACATTTATCGTACCTAATATAAATAAGACGATGATAATTGCCCAGCCTCACTTAAAATAGCAAAAATTTGTTAATAATTGGGGAAGGTTGGTGTTAAAGCCGTCGATTGACAGCCTCCACTCTCTCTAAAGCCATATCTACATCCTGACCCGGTTCAAAAAGGAATAACAGCTCTTCCCAGGCTTTCTGCTGCGTGGGTTCATCCCTGGAAGTTTCGACGATTATTTCCCCATATTCAGCCAGTTCTCTTACAATCCACTCGCAGTAATAATAAGAGAGAATGTCTTCATTGATTTGATAATCAGGGTTATAACCTTTCCAAAAATCGCTTTCTCCAGCTTCCAGTTCTGAAGCTGCGATCAAATCTCTTTCACGGGGCGCAATCAATGGTTCATCCCAATCGATGATGAATAATTTCCCCGTTTCGGAAAGCAGTATATTTCCGGCGTGAATATCAGAATGACAAATAACCAATTCCGGGTTTTGGGGAAGAATCTTTTGCCGAAGTATTTGCAAACCAGATATGACGGGCGCAATTCGATGGTTTTCTTTCTTGAAAAACGCCTTTAGTTCCTTTTGTAAAGGAGTTTTCAGGTTTTCATTTTTAAGAAATTGGAAAACCCGCTGCAAATCTGGCCAGAGCTGGGGAATAAAATTTTCCTTACGCAATCCATAGGGCAGGGGAGAGGGCAATGGAGCCTGATGAATGCTGGCCAGAGCTGTTCCTACCTTTTCCCAGGGTTGATTTTCACCAGGAATTTCATCCAGGGTTTGTCCATTCACATAAGGAAAAATAAAAAAAGTATGATCAAAGGCTTCTACCCATAAACTGCCATTCAGGGTTTCCATTGGAGACAATACTTCCTCAATGGAAACCCTTTTTTGCAGGTAAAAGGGAATTTCTCCGGCAGGAGGATAAACATTCCCTTTTCTTAATTTCAGAAACAGAGAGTCTTTTTCTCGTGTCTGTAAATGGAAAACCCAGGATGCAGGATCAAATCCTTTGTCCAACAAGAGGACAGATTGAATCACAAAAGGATAGTTCCGTTCAATGACCTCAAAAATGGCCTGATCGCTGATGGCAGGTTTTCCCCACATGTTCTATTTAATTTCAATGATCATGGGTGTCATCGCCGGAACATCAAGCTTTCCGCCGAGTGATACTTCCCGATTAGAAAGAATCTCCCTGCCCGTTTTATCATTGGGGCTCAACACTTCGGAAAAACGACTCAGGTCCAGCTGCACAGACTGGTTGTTTTTACTCAAAACGACCATGACTTTTTCCGTGTCAGTATAACGAAACAGCACATAAACTCCATCCTTAGGATTAAAATGCATGAGTTTTCCGTGATGAATCGCCTGATTGTCTTTGCGCCAGTTGAGCAGGGTTTTGAAAAAAGTCTGCGCTTCTTTCTGTTTGCTGGTAAGCCCTTCTCCGGTAAATGCATTCACTTTATCGCCTTTCCATCCTCCGGGAAAATCTGAGCGAACAATGCCGTGATCACTGCTGCTTGTCATCAGAATTTCCGTTCCATAATAAATTTGCGGAATGCCTCTCACTGTGAGGAAATAGGTAATTCCCAGTTTAAACAGATCGTAATCTTCATTTACCTGAGAATAAAACCGCTGCATATCGTGGTTGTCAGGAAAGGTAACCATGTTTGCAGGATCAGCATAAATAAAATCATTGGCCAGCCGATCATACGTATTTACCCAGCCCGAAAAACTGGTTTCCCTGGCATTTAAGCCTTCTACGACACCGCTTTGCAGAGGAAAATCCATGAGACTTGGCAAACAAGACTTGTATCCATTCGGGTTTTCTTTTCCCTTTTGCCAATAAGCTACGATGGAAGGATTCAGGTGCCATTCCTCTCCCACGATATTAAAACGGGGGTATTCTTCCATCACATCACAGGTCCATTCGGTCATATAATCTTGTTCAGGATAGGAATAGGTATCCATTCTGATTCCGTCCAGATCGGCGTATTCTACCCACCAGATGGAGTTTTGGGTCAGGTATTTGGCCATGTAGGGATTATTCTGGTTGAGGTCAGGCATGGTAGGGACAAACCACCCGTCGACATATTCATCCAGATCTTTTTGGGAAACATAAGGGTCCTGAATGGTTGCTTTGCGGTGGGAAGTGATGTGATATTCGCCTTCGAGAAATTCCTGCTGATAATTCACCCAGTCAGAGGCAGGTAAATCCTTCATCCACCAATGTTCGGAG
>JAGQVA010000299.1 GCA_020438265.1 Bacteroidota bacterium | reverse complement strand
CCATATACCTGACCCAAATTTATCTGCCACCACCAGCCGTAGGTATTGAACCTTCTTTACAAACGGATTTTCAATGGCGTTTATATCCCAATCCTGCGTCGGACGTTTGGTGGCTGGAATCATTGTCGAATAATATGGGAGAAGTAGAGATTCTGTTAGTTGACTTGCAAGGGAGGATAGTATTTCGGGAAAAATATTTGCCAGCAGTTGTAGAGCGATTGGCTGTGCCAGCCCGGGATTTGCCTTCAGGTTATTATTGGTTGAAGATTGTAGGAGAAGAAGGAATTCAAGTGATTGTTTTGGAAAAGCAGTAAAGGTTGTGGGAATTGATTCCCGGAAATTTCATCTCATTGCGCCGCTTTAAAAAACGGCGCAATGAGATGAGGGTCTGTCATTCTTCTGAAAGATTTTTTCTTTATCCCAGAAATGCCAGGATTGAGCATTCGAGAGAATGCAGGGCTCTGCCTCTATTGGCCCGGATTTTAATCCGGGTCAATAATATCATCACCCACATTCCCCGCAAACTCCCTTAATCGTCATTTCCACATCATGCTGAATAAACCCTTGAGGAATTGCTACTCTGGGAATAAATACCTCTTCCAGGCAAATAATTCTCCCACATCTCTCACAGGCAAAATGTGGATGTCGATCTACATGATGCTCAGGTCCACATTCTTCATGACAAAGCGCATACTGCACTTCCGAATGTCCCTGCTCAATAGAATGGAGAATGCCTTTTTCCTCAAATGTTTTCAGCGTCCGGTAAATGGTAATCCGATCTGCTTTGGGAAATTCTGCTTCCAGTTCGTTTAAACCAACTGCCTGATTTTGGGTAAGGATATAATCCAGCAAAAGCTGTCGCATCGGAGTGATGCGGACAGCTTTTGTATGTAAAATTTGATCGGTATGGGTTCTGATATCATTCATCGTTAAAGGCGTTTGGCCTTTAGCTATTGGCCTTTGGCTTTTAGCAAGATACTATATTTCGCTAACACCCAAAGGCTAAAGGCCAATAGCTACCTATTACGGCCGTATCTTTCATGACTTGAAACCCAGTCAGAAGATGAAATCGCGGAGGCGAGAGAAAGCTCCCCTGCGAGAACTACCCCGGCTACAATTTCCGCAAATTTATTCACTGTTCCCCGGCCGTGGCAGCCCAATATTTCAAGACATTCCCTTTGGGTTGCCAAAGCGGTACCACCACCATGAGTAGCTACAATTAAAGACGGAATAGTAATGGAAAAATACAAGTCATTTTCAGAAGTGAGTTCGACATAGGCGATTCCGGCGGATGATTCTGACACGTTAGCAACGTCTTGTCCGGTGGCAATAAACATCGCCGTAATTCCATTCGCAGAATGCAAACCATTATTATTGGCTCCTGATAAAATCGCACCAACGTTGGCGATACCTGCGTGATAAGCCAGGGTTTTTGTATCTACCCGCATGTATTGCTCCAGAACATCCCGCTTAATCACAGCTTCTGCAGTAACCCTTTTTCCTCTGGTGTGCATGACGTTTACCTGTGAAGCTTTTTTGTCAGTCGCCAGGTTGGATTCGAGGTAAAAATTGGTAATTCTGTGTTCATTATAATGATCGAGAATCCAGCTACAAGCTGCAAAAGTGGCCCTTCCGACCATGTTTTGTCCGGCAGCATCTCCGGTAGTAAAGTTAAAACGGAGGTAGGCAAACTTGCTGGCCAGATAAGGGTCGATATAGGATAATTTCCCGATACTGGTTGTAGCCTCTGCATGCTCTGCGATGTGCTCAAAGTTTTCCTGTACCCATCTGACAAATTCCCTGGCTCCCCGGGCATCTTCCATCACGAATACCGGAGCTCTTTGCATCGCATCATCCACAACGGTACATTTTACCCCGCCACAGGCATTAATCAGTTTCATGCCCCGGTTGTAGGAAGCAACCAGCGTTCCTTCTGTAGTGGCCATAGGAATGATAAATTCGCCTTTTGCGTACTCTCCGTGAATTTTTAAAGGCCCTGCAAATCCAATAGGCACCTGAGCTACTCCTGTAAAATGCTCACAGTTGCCGTTCGTAATATGCGGATCAAAGGAATAATGGCCGATATGTTCCAGTTTTTTGCCGGAATAATCTTCTACAAATTTTTGTCTGATCTTGATAATTTCCTCATCATAATCATCCTTCTTGCTTCGGGGAATAAGGATCTGACGGTCATCTTTCGCAGTAATTCCTCCTTCTACTTTGAGCTTTAATTTGCCAAAAGGTTTTGCTTCAAAGCTGATTTCGATTTTGTGTTTTCCTTGTGATAATTGCTCTGTATCGGCGTAAATATCCAGAGTAGCACGTAAAGGGAAGTCTATCGGATTGGACTTGGAAATTTGGTCTGGTTTGAGGTGGGTTCCGTCAGCCAAAACTATCCTGACTTTGTCCATCGAGATTTCCTGATCTCCAAGGGTCAGGCTGTTGACTCCAAGCAGGGTCGCATCGCTTAATCGATTTTTCAGAGAAAACATCACCCCATCTTCGACGTTCTTGAGGGAGCCAAAGGTATAAAGTTGCTTGAGTAGTAGACTTGGTATTAACATAAAAAGGATTTAAAGTTTTGCTTTCAATTTATCTATGATTTTGTTTGCATAATTGTAGCCAATTTCAAAGATTTTTTCCACATTTCCTCGATCAAATGTCCCATATTCTGTCAGCTCATGGGGGCAGATCAGAAAATCGCAAAGGATCATTTTTGATTGTGTATCAGCATCTGATCCCAACTCATACACGCGCTGAATCACTTCCAGGTAACCATCCAGATCTTTGACACCAATATTGGTGCGCATGGGACTGATATTGACGCCCAAACTGACATCGCAGAATAGTTTAATCGGTTCCAGTGGAAAATTGTTTACAATTCCTCCATCGAGGAAAAAATTTCCGTCATGTTCGGTAGGAGTAAACACCAGCGGAAAAGAAGCCGAGGCAATGATTGGCCGAATGAGAGGTCCTTCATTAAAAAACCTGACTTTGGCATTAATAATATCTGTAGCGGCTACAAACAGTTTGCATTTCAACTGTTCAAAAGTTTCTACCTCGATATACTTGGTCAGGATATCAGCCATTTTTTCCGTATCGACCAGTCCTGGTTTGGCGAAGGTAAAAAAACTGAATTGAAAAAGACTTTCCTTCTCCCAAAACTCCATGATTTTGGAAATGGAGCAACCAGAGGCGTAAAGGGCGCCGACAATAGCGCCTGCACTTGTACCAGAGATATAATCAGGTTTGATTTTATGTTCTTCCAATGCTTGTAAAACTCCTACATGAGCAGGCCCACGATAACCTCCTCCGGAAAGTACAAGTCCAAGCGTTTTCTTTGATGGCATAGTGATTTATTCAAATTGGGGTATTGATTCCTAATTTGCTGACTTTATGTGAGATATTCAATTAATCGTGAAGATTGTAGAAAATATCGACACCTATCCAGGAAAATACAATGACGATCAGGGTTTTGAATTGGCTTTTATTTCGGTTGAACCAAAGGGTTATGTTTTGATTGGGTGGTCTATTAAGGGAGAAAAATCTAAAATGATAAGCGGGGCTTAAGCGTTTAAAGTAGAAGATTATCATAAAAATTGGTACTTTTACATAAAGTAATCTAAACTCAGGTCGGATATGATTGAGGATAAAATTGGAGTATTATTACATCAAAAAAGTTTTCGGGGAGAAAAGTTAACAAAGGAAGAGGCTGAACAGCTTCAAGCCTGGTATGCTCAGCAAGACGAAGAGGAGGTATCTATACTAAATTTGAATTCATCTGGAAGTATAGTAGGTCAATTAAGAACCCAAATTTCTGATATTCTCACCCAGATTTCTCAATTAACAAATCAAATCCAACTTCTTGCAAAGGAAAATGAGAAAATTCGAGAGGAAAATGCACGTCTTTTCAAGCTATTAGCCCAGAAAACGAAAGCTGCATGACGTTGAATAAAAGCATTCGCGAACAAGTCAGACACCGTTCAAACTATGCTTGTGAATATTGCGGTATTACAGAAACGGATACAGGAGGCTTACTAACCATTGATCATTTTCGTCCAAAATCTAAAGGGGGTACAGATAATATTGACAATTTAATTTATTGTTGTAATCGGTGTAATTCTTATAAACATAATTATTACCCTGAAGACGAAAATTCCCCAAAAATCTGGAATCCTCGTGAGGAATCCTTTAGCCAACATTTTTTCCTACTTGATAATGGTAGCCTAAAATCCTTAACACCAGTTGGAAAAACAACTATTCAGCTTTTGCGGCTTAATCGTCCCTCCCTTATATCATATCGACTGCAACAAGCAGCAAAAAAAGAAGAACAAGAACTTTTGAAACGCTATCAAAGTCTGGTTAACCTTTATCACCAGGCTAACCAGGAATTGGGTGCAATTATAAAAAATCAACAAGACCTCCTGGAGCAGCAACAACAGATTCTCAGATTTCTTTTGGAGGAGTTTGAGGACTAAATCCTCAGAATACTCTGCAAAAAAGCCAGACTCCTAAAAGCCCGGCTCTGTGAATGATAATTAAATTATGATTACTCTATGAGGATCATTTTGTTGGTTGATACATATCTGTTGACCCTCAACTGATATATAGACAAACCAGGCGGTTGGTTACTTCTTTCTTAAAAAGATTCAGGGGTTGTGCCTGGAAAATAATTACTTCACTCAAGCATTGGATTAGAAAACCGAGGCACTCATTTGCTGTAATTTTTCGTACATTTCGCAGATTCTTTCTTCCTTTACCAGAATGGAAAATCTCTCCGAATTTTTACATAAATATATCCCCTGTGTAGACCTGACTGATTTTTTGGACTGCTTTCAACGAAAAATCATAGCTAAAAAAGACTTTCTTGTCCGCCCCGGAGATCTTTGTGATTTTCTCGTTTTTATCGATAAAGGATTATTTAGAGTGTATTACTACGATCTGGAAGGGAAAGAAATAACCAGCTGGTTTTCCTTCGAGCACTGGATGGTAACTGATATGCTGGCTTTTTACACCAATCAAAAAGCAACCTTTTACGTGGAGGCGCTGGAAGACAGTGAAGTATTCATGATTACAAAAGAACAATTGGAGGAGTTATACGCAGTCAATCCTGAATACCGTGAGTTTGGTCGACGATTTGCCGAAGAAGCGCTGGCCATGATGATGGGGAGAAGTATGTCGCTCCAGACACTCAACGCTACTGAACGTTATGAAGAATTATTGGCCAATCCTGAGTTTATGCTGAAAATTCCGCTGAAATATCTGGCTTCTTATTTGGGGATTACGGATACTTCGCTGAGTCGAATTAGAAAATCATTTGAATAGCATTCCTTCTTTGCTTATCTATGGGGAGAAAGATCCGGTTTATGAAATAGGAATCGCTGATCGGATAAAGTCATTAATGCCAAATTCGAGTCTGTACACGATTCCCGGCGAGGGGCATTTCCCACATGAAGCAGAAGGGAAACAAATGGCCGGATTGATTACAGACTGGATCAAACAAACGTATCGAAATGAAACTATTCCTACACACCGAGAGATTACATCTCATACCGGTTAATCATAAAGATTTTGAACTTTTTCAGCATTTATGCCACCATCCTTTTATCCGGAAATATTTGCTGGACGATACGCTCCTGCCAGACGATGATCTGGCGGGATTTATCGCTGATAGCGACAGGACATTTGCCGAGGCAGATTATGGCCTTTGGTTGATTAATATTGGTGATACAGGTGAAAACATTGGTTTTGTGGGCCTCAGGACCTTTTTTGATGAATCACAACCGCAATTAATTTATGCACTATTGCCAGAGTATACAGGTCAGGGATATGCTACCGAAGCCAGTCAAAAAATCATTGAATATGCTTTTAAGAAGCTGGGATATGATTATTTGGGAGCGGCTTGTGATTCGCCTAATCATGATTCGGTGAGGGTGCTTGAGCGACTGGGAATGGAACAGGTTCAGGAGGTAGAGATTGATGGGAAGGATACTTTGTTTTTTCGGTTGGATAGGGCAGAAAAGATTTAAACACGGAGGCACGGGGAAAAGAGATGGATGAAAAATCAGGTATTTCAACTCTCAATGATATCTGCCAGGGTAATGGAAGCATCCACAATTTCATTCGCATATTGATTCATAACTAATTCGTGATTTGTGATTAGCGTAATAAATACTTGCTTTTTAGTGCCAGTATATTCAATGAATCTCTGTCGTTTTTGGATGAGTTGGTCGTAGTAATTTTTATCAATGGTAAATGGGCCGGAATAAAATGTTACTTCACAAAGGTTAATCGCATCGTCTTTTCTATCAATCAGAAGATCAATTTGAAATCCAGGCTGATTTTCGTCTGAAGGAATTTGAAGACTATAAATCTCTGTGTAAACGGCGCTAATTCCCAACACATGCTTAATTTCATCAATATGTTTGTGGCATAGTGTTTCAAACGCATACCCCGTCCATATTTTGTAAGCCTGACTCGCAGCTAATTGTTGCCAAATCCCTGAAGTATATTTTGGGTTAGGTTTTATAAATCGATGATAGAAAATGGAGTACCCGTCAATCAATCGATATAAGGTACCTCTTTTTTTGCGGCCAAATGGAAGAGATTCCTCTACGAAATCTGAAAGAATCAGCTCATTAAGTGCTCTTTGAAAACTGCCTGAGTCTGGCATATCTGTTTTTTGTTTCAGATCTTTTTGAGATAACCCATAAGTATAATT
>JAGQVA010000002.1:41988-55895 GCA_020438265.1 Bacteroidota bacterium | reverse complement strand
TAATTTTCAACCCTGGTTCAGAAAATAAAGAATTGGCGGATATACTTCGCGATCATAATATTGAAGTAGTCGAAGCATGTACTTTGGTGATGCTCAGTACCGGACAGTATTAACAGAAAAGAAAGCATGTGAAAATACCATACTGATAATTTTTTTGAATTCGTATATCGAGATGGATAAATAATTTGATCAATTCTGGCATTTTCGCTAACTTCATAGAACCCTACAATTGTTAGATCTATGTCGTCCTTTTTTTTTTTTTTTTCTACCGAAGACATCCGGGTAATGGTAAGAACCCATTATCTGCTAGAAGAATCTTCCCCCAAACATCAGTATTACGTTTTTGCCTATCAGGTTGAAATCACCAATCAGTCTCCTCACATGGTTCAGCTCATTTCCCGTGAATGGCATATTATTGATGGGTTTGGGCAACGAAGAGTGGTAAAAGGAGATGGAGTGATAGGTAAGCAGCCGATTATAGCTCCGGGAGAAACCTATTGCTATTCAAGCGGCTCTCACTTCGAGTCAACAATTGGAAAAATGGAAGGGTATTATTTTATGCAAAAACTGGTCAATGGACAGGAATTAAAGATAGAAATTCCTCCTTTTGTCATGCAGGTACCGTTTTCCCAAAATTAAAAATAGCTTCGGCAAAACATTCACCGAAGCTACCTTATAAAAAAATTCATACTTACATTGTTGTATACCTCACTATCGCCAGGGGATCGATTGAAAAATGGCTTGAGTTATGAACCACTTCTCCATTTTTAATTACAATAACCTGCGGTGATTGATGAGGTACTCCCAGGTCAGTCGCTATCTGGTTAGAGACAGGACGATACCGAAGCAGATCCAGATAATGAAGATCTGCCTTTTCGCTTAATTCACGTGTAGCCGAGGCCAAACGATACTGTGCATGGGCTGAAATCCCACAGGAAGTACTGTGTTTGAAAATAACTTGGGGTTTTGAGTAAGAAGCTTCAGCGAGCTCTTTAATTTGAGCCTCGCTATAAAGATCTTTCCAAGATTCCATAAGATTACCTATGATTTCCTACTTTTGTAGCCTGGCAAACTTTACCATAAGTACAACCGGATGAAGTGGCCGCTAACGCGAAAAGTAATGCCAATGCCAGAATAATTTGCTTAGTACGCTTCATTTGAAATCGTTTTTTTAAGAATTTAGAGGGAACAAATTACTATTATTGTTCTAAAAAGTAAAATTTCTATCATTCAGATGAACCAGGAGGGCTTTGAATTTCTTATAAAACCAGAGGTACGGGCTCTGATTGAGGCAAATCTTGATACTAATCCCCGAGATTTTGCCTTAAATCATAAGAATAACGGGAATTTATCCCCATTAGTACCCTCTCAAATCAAAAACCTCCAAAAGTCAAAGAAGAAAATTCCTTCGTTTTATCATGCCAGATGTATTATTCCCAACCAGGCGTATGAACAATGCAGTAGTGAAAAAGCTGCTCAAATGAGGCATTTTTCAGGAAAAAACTGCCTGGACCTTACCTGCGGTTTAGGGGTTGATACATTTATATATACCCAAAACTTTGAATCGGTAACCAGTTTAGAACGTAATCCCGTTTATTGTGAAATTGCCAAATACAATTTTCAACAACTGGGAGTAACCAATGTAAAGATCATTAACACTTCAGCAGAAGACTATCTCGATCAATATTCCGGTCCTCCATTTGATCTGATTTATGCAGATCCTTCACGCAGGGATACAGATGGAAACCGATTGAAAGATATCAATACATTTTCCCCTAATATTATCAGCCTGCTTCCACGATTAACAAGTCTTTCATCAAGAATTTTGTTCAAACTTTCCCCTCTTTTTGATCTGAATGAAGCTTACAACATATTTCCTGAAGCAACATCCGTTTCAATTATCTCTATCGATAATGAATGTAAAGAACTATGGGTTGAGATCAATCAAATGGAAAAATCCTCTTCATCCGGACGTTCCATTCCTCTCAATGTACTGCTAAATAAACAAGATAAGCTGTATTCATTTGTCTTTCCAGAGACAGTCTCTTTTCCAATCGAAAAAGCGTTGGAGTTTTCGGAGTATCAATACATCATTGAGCCTGATACAGCTTTTTACAAAGGAAGAATAAATCGGCACTTATTCCACAAATATTTTCCCCATTTGAATGGATATCTTAACCATGATACCGGGTTCTTTTTTTGTAAGGAGCTACCTGATCAACTGGATTTCCCCGGACGGGTTTTTAAAATCATTACTTCCTTTCCTTATAAACCAAAAGTAATCCCAAAAAAACTCAAAGCACTTAAAATCAATCGTTTAAATATTACCAAACGTTTTTTCCCTTTTTCGGTGAAAGAAATCAGAAAGGCTTTAAACGTCGAAGATGGTGGTGAGATGACCTTATTATGTACCCAATGGGAGAGCAAAAAGCAGGTTTTTCTCGCCGAATCAGTCTAAAATGGTAGAAACAGGCAATAAACGGTATTTTCGGAATAACAATTGCTCATATCCGAAAAACTAATACGGATTAACGAACCATTCTAAAATGAATCGATCTGATTATCTGGTAGATGCAGACATAACCCGTGCCCATACTTTATCCTCAGACTTCTATACTAACCCTCAGATTTTTGCCTTAATCAAAGAGCAATTGTTTGCCCGATCCTGGCAATGTATTGGTCTGACCACCGATCTGACGGAAGCAGAATCGGTACAACCGTTTTTTTTCATGCCCGATTTTCTGGATGAACCCCTCCTCCTGTCAAGAGATCAAAACAATCAATTACATTGTCTTTCGAATGTGTGCACGCATCGGGGAAATATCATCGCAGAATCAGGGGGACATTGTTCCGAGCTTAGATGCCGTTATCATGGACGGCGATTTGATCTTGAGGGGAAGGTTAAATCAATGCCCCAATTTAAAGATGCACAAGATTTATCCGGACAAGATAATCATCTTCCAGAAACGCCACTCAACCACTTTGGCCCCTTATTATTTACTTCTTTGAATCCGGCATTCTCTTTTGAAGACTGGATAAAACCTGTGGCAGAAAGGCTTTCATGGATTCCTTTCCAGGATTTTCAACATACTCCCGAATACGCCCAGACTTATGAAATCGATGCTCACTGGGCCTTGTATATTGACAATTACCTCGAAAGGTTTCATATTCCGTTTATTCATCCGGAATTGAATCATCAGCTACATGATCCAGAGCTTGCCTATGAGCTTTTTGATTATGGTAGCCTCCAATTAGAAATTGCAAAACCCGGAGAACTAACATTCCAAATTCCTGACAGCTATCCAGACTCAGGTAAAGCAATTTCAGCGTATTATTTTTGGTTATTCCCCAATATCATGATGAATGTTTATCCCTGGGGCCTGTCGTTAAATCTGGTTTTTCCTGTTTCAGCATCCAAAACTCAAATCAGGTGCGAAACCTTCATTTGGAAGGAAGAGCTTTTTAGCCCGGAAGCAATTGACTCCATGCATGCTATGGAGATCGAAGATACAGCTATCCTGGAATTGGTTCAAAAAGGAATGGGAGCCCGGTTATATAAGCAGGGAAGGTATTCCCCAAAAATGGAGGTGGCTGTTCATCATTTTCATCGTCTGATTGGCAATTATTTGTAGATTTTTTTCTACCGAATCTTCCCTTACCTGATTTTTGCGTTCCTTTGGGGAATAAATTCTTTTTTATGGTAAACCCCGGAGAAGATCATATACTGAAAATCGTTGAAGTTCACCCGGATCATCTAATGCTTGCTGATGAATTGGAGGAAAATCGAATTATGCTTCCAATCAATCAGAAATCAAATACTTTTTCGGAAGGGGAACATCTGAACGTTTTTGTATACCAAAACGCGCAGGGAGATTTGATTGCGACTACTCAACAACCTAAGATTAAATTATACCAGTTTGGCTATTTGAAAGTCGCTCAGGTTACTGAACACGGAGCTTTTCTCGATTGGGGACTGGATAAAGATATATTTGTTCCTTTCCGGGAACAGAGAGAGCCTATGGTTGAAGGTAGAAAATATCTGGTTCATTTGTACCTGGATCATAAATCCAATCGTCTTGTTGCTTCCAGTAAAATCAATAAATTTCTTGATAATTCTAACCTGGAGCTTGTACCAGGGGAAGAAGTTGATATTATTATCGGTAAAGGAACTGATCTGGGAATCAACGTGATCATTAACCATCGTTATAAAGGCCTGATCTACTATAATGAGATTTTTAGAAAAATCAACACGGGCGATCAAACTACAGGTTATGTGAAAAATATTCGGGAGGGCAATAAAGTAGATATCAGCCTGGATAAACAGGGCTATGAAAATATTGAGCCCAATGCTGCCAGAATATTGCATATTCTGAAACAGGAAGATGGATTTTTACCTCTCAATGATAAAAGCAGTCCCGAAGAGATTCAGGATACACTGGAAATGAGTAAAAAAACTTTTAAGAAATCAATTGGCGCACTTTATAAACAACGGTTGATTCGCATTGAACCGGGAGGAATATTTTTAAATGAAGAATAACTTCTACATAGAAGGAAAGATCCCGAATAAAAATACATATAACACGGCTGCCCAAACCAGGGTAACCAATATGCTGATTAATAGAGGAGATGAGAATTTTTTTGTAATTCCAAAAAGAAAAAATGGCACAGCAAAAACCAGAAAAACAGCAATTCGGATAAATGGACTGAGAGAATTCGTAGCTTGAATCAGTGCTTCGGCAAAATTTTCCGCCTTTTTATTCAGGATCAGATGAACCGCTTTTTCTGTGTATAACCCACAAGTCCCGAAAATAATCAGTAGAAACCAAACCGGCGAAATGGCCACCAATTCATCTTCCGATAAGCTGTCAAACATCAGGAAATAAATCACAAAAGCCATTCCCAGACCAAGGGTAATCATCACCTGATAAATTCTCTTTAATGATCTGAAATAGCCTCCTTCCGGATCACTGGTATCAACAGGCTCCCTCCTTTGCTCAAAAACAGTGAGATGCAACAGATAGTTCCCACAAAAATCACACTTTTCAGATTTTGGGGAGGACGAGCCTCCACAGGTAGGACATTGAATTACTTTTACGGATTGAGAAGCCATTTTTACAATTCTTATTAGCCTAATTAACTTATATTTACGCAACTAAAAAAATCCGCTGTCCCGCTTTTCATGAAATCTCAAGACTCCACAGAAACAGCCCGTCAAAAAAGAGAAACATCCCGACTGAATCATATTCAGGAAGGAGTAAATGAATTACAACAATGGCTGGTTGACGTTGTGAGACTTGGGACAGCAGAACTCTACCAACAAAATGAAACCTATTGGGAAGAGCGAAAAGCTCGTATGGACGATGCAAAGGCACCAGGCTTGAGCAACTTTATCGGACAGCTACAAGAAGTTTTCAAACAACAGGACTGGCAGGAGCAGGCTTTGGAAGAATTGGGAAAGCTTTATCTGTTGACGCAAACCTTTCATCGTTTGGAATCACTCCCTGATGGCCTTCAGGCTGAAATAAAGAGCCTGGTAGGGATAAATGTCAAAAAAGAAGCCGTTTTGGCTCAATCCGGGATCAAGGACCTATGGATGGTCCTGGGGAAAAAAATGGAAATTCAGGATCGACTGGATATTCAAAGGACCTGGCTGGTTGGAGATCAATCAGGCAAGCTTGCGCTGATTATCGATTTTGCTTTTGGCAATCAGGAGTTTGAGCATCAATTCAAACCTGGTACTGCCTTCGAGGCAGAGTTGGTTTATTACCCAGGCAGTTTGCAAACACGGGCTTTACTCAAAGAAAAGCCTGAAAGAATCTATCCCATGCAGGGATTAACCGGCTGGGATAGCTTGCAGGATTTTTTCTCTCTACACGCCCAGGCCCTGAGCCAGAATCCATTCATTTTCCAGTTTCCGTTTTTAGTTAATCATTTGAAACCCGTCATAATTGGGGAAAAATGGGGGCTGGCTGACAAAAAATCTGATTATATCCCTGTTCACCCCCTATTTAATAAAACCTGGGAATTGATTTCAATCTGTGGACAACATCCTACAACCATCTTTGGAGAATGGGACGGGAAGTTTTTATACCCACTGGGTATATTGAGGGAGGAGACCTGGATTGGTATGTAATATTGTGGTGAATTTGCATGAATCATACCGTTAATTCACTTTTCCCATCCACTCATTCGCGATTACAATCCAATTAGTGTAAATTTATCGTAGAAGAGGTATTTATAGTTGACAAATTTGGCCATTCGTGCCATATTGGGTACGTAAAAGGTCAATTATTACCCATTCGGTAAAAAAAAACATCCATTAGAGCGTGATTCATTGCTTTACACAATCTAATGTGTGAATTTTGGCCAGATATAGAGCTTAGGCTCAATTAGTTATGGCATTAGATCATCTGACACCTATTATTATACTTGCAACAGCAAACGATTACCAGGATGGTAAGCGTACCCGCTTGCTTGTCAAGGAAAAAAAGATGATCCATGATATTTTTCAGGCAGAGAGTGCCCAGACGCTATATTATATTGTGGATGAAGATCCGGAAAAAGGTGGTTTTATCTTCGATATTTTCCGCCAGCACTACTTTAGTCCAGATGTTTCTATTCTCCATATTTCGGGGTTTTCCATGGGCGAAACCCTCCATTTCCGGGGAGGATTTGGGGAAGAAATTCTTACTCCAAAAGAATTTGCCAATCAGGTAGCCAAGTTTCCCAATTTAAAACTCATCTTTCTCAATGGATGTGCCACGCCTCAGGTTTTGGACGAACTTTTGGCTAAGGATATTCCTGCCGTTATCACTACTCAGGTAGATTTTAACCGAAAAAAAGCCTCTGATTTCACTCATACCTTTTACACAGGTATTGCCAGAGGGTTAAGTATCAATCAGGCCATTGAACGTCTGGCAGAAAAATTCCCGGCATATTTTCAAAAAAACCGGGTAACTTATCAGTTGGAGTCGGACGATTTTACGTGGGAAGGAAAAGAAAAATCCAATAATCTGGCATGGGGTGCTTATTTACTTGAAGGAAAAGAAACCGAAAGAGAGTGGAAACTACCCGTAAGGCTTCCCGCAGAAGAGACTATCCCCGATGAACCCAAAAAGAAGGGTAGAGGGTTTATGCGAATCAGTCTCATCGTCATTTTACTGGCTACAATTCTCGGATCGGGCTACTGGATGGGGTTCCCTCAAAAGCTGGTTCCCAAAAGAGAGCATCCCGATACCTGCCTTTTCAATAATGCCGGCACATATAATATTTTGCTTTTACCTCTCCATGAGCAGGCCAATTGTGAAGCCTCGGATGAATTTTATCTTCGGGCTGTCTGGCGGCGGCTCATCAAGCTGAAAAATGATGGAGAAGGATTCGACATACAACAATTGAAAGATGCCAATTGCCCTGCCTCATTTGAAGAAGCTGAAAGTATGATCAGATCCTGTAATGCCAACCTGGTTTTATGGGGTGATTATACCATCCCAACCAATGACGCAGTAAGTTTTAATTTTCAATATCTGTATACAAGTAAAGCCAACACGGTAAAACAGGGGAATCTGCCCCTGGACATGCAGATGTTTCTTTTTTCAGAAGAAAGTGATTTAATGGCTTCAGCAGTTGAAGACGTTGTGTACTGGGCCAGAGGAAATAGCCATTTCGATCGACAGGAATATAAGGAAGCAACCATTTTCTTTGAAAAAATGAGAGTCAGAGACAATCCCCAACTCAAATTTGTAGACCTTAAACTGGCAGAGTGTTACAAACAATTGGGAGATTATCACATGGCGAAAGATCATTATGATCAGGCGCTTTCTCTGGCTCCCGAAGATTTTGAAATTTTCAACGAAAGAGGCCTTATTTATCTTCAACTCAAAGATTATGAAAATGCTCTGATTGATTTTAAAGATGCCACCCGTATTAATCCCCAATATGCCGAGGCCTATTTTAATCTGGGTGTTTTATACCTCAATATTGACCAATTCGCCAAGGCCGTCGAAAACGTCGAAAAAGGCCAGCAAATCCAGCCACAGGGAAATAGAAGGTATGGTGTGTTAGCTGCTATTTATGCCGCACAAAGAGAAGAAGAGCTTTTTTACTCCAACTTCGAGCTCGCCTTACAAAATGGAGCAGATGTAGAGACTATTATGAATTATTCTGCTGCATTAAAAGAATACCGCAATCAACCCGCCTTTCAAAAACTGATTGAAAAATATCAGAAAAAATAGGTCAGCTTTTTCCCCTTTTTTCGTCACATATTATTAAACCATCCAGGTTAACTTTTTTTCCCATTCAGGTTGCATATCTACCCAATCACTCTTTCAACAACTGTTTGAAAGCTTCTTTTTCGTAAATAGTAAAATATAAGAGCATTGAGCTCCCATTTAAATCCAAACCTAACACGACCAATGCCCGTGCGCTCTAAACTTCCCGTAGTATTCCTTGCTTGCGTAAATAGCTATGAAGATGGTAAACAATTACGCCACCTGATCAATGAAAGAAAACTGGTAGCCAAGATTCTTAACACCTATCAGAAACCTTCACTTTTTTACCCGATTCAAAAAGAGAAGTTATCCAATGCCTACTTCTTCAACCATTTGGATGAGCATGAACATCAGGAAAATGTTTCTATTGTTCACCTGGTAGGCCACGCGGATAATGATCATTTGAGAATCGAATCTGAAAATTTTGAGGTTCCCATTCACGTGGATGAATTGTCGAAGGCATTAAGCATAATGCCCAATTTGCAGGCAGTTTTTCTCAGCGGATGTGCTACTCCGGCAATTTTGGAAGCTTTACTCAAGAAGGACATCCCTGCGATTTTTGTTACAGAAAGCAGAGAGAAAAACATTAAATCGACCAGCATTGTCCGAACTTTCTATCAAGCCATTGCCAAAGGTTTTTCTATTAAACAGGCCTTTGAAGTTGTGAAAAGAAAACACCCGGAAATGAAAACGCACCCGGTTAAATATCAGATAGAAACGGATACATTTTCATGGAGAGGGAAAAAAACGGCTTCCCGCAGAGAAGAAATGTCCTGGGGAATGTATTATCTGGCTGAAAATGAAGGTATCATTGGCCGCAATTTTCATCACAATGCCCTTATCCCGATAAATCAGGGCATAGGATCGGCAAAGTATAGAAGACTGAAAAGGAAAATGCAATACCTGACTTATATTGCAGCAGCCGTAGCTTTGACTTTATTGATCGTAGGAGTGAATAAATATATTCAGACTATCGAAACCATAGATCCGTTTTTGCTTTCATTGCTCAATTGATTGAGTGTTGTCGAAAAATTGATACAATTATTTCCTATTATAAAACCTCACCAAATTGGCCGCATGTTTTGATGCGGCTAATTTTTTTTACCCCCTACCCAACCTCCAGCTATTTATCACCGTGTATCGGTTAAAATTGAATAATTCATAAGTAAATATTTGATATACAATGAAACTATAAGAAATTGGCAGTAAGAAATTAGCCTTTTCATTCATACAGTTAAGGTAAAGGCTAGAAAAAGTAAGGGTTAATTTTTTCTGTCAGTTTACAAATAAAAGTGTCCAATTACTTACTAAAAGACGGATTTTGGATATAGATCAGCGCCTTATCAGGGCTTGTATAAAAGAGGACAGGCTGGCCCAGTCTCAGTTATACAGACGTTGTTTCAACGTTCTGATGGGGGTTTGTATCCGCTATATGAAAAATGAAGAGGACGCGGTTGAAGTTTTGAATATGGGTTTTTTGAAGATCCTTAAAAACCTGAAAAAGAAAAAGACCAACGTTCCTTTTGAAGCCTGGATTCGTCGCATTATGATCAATACGATTATAGACGAGTACAGAAAAAATAAAAAACGACTGGAAGCCATTACTTACACCGATTTTGAAGATCAAAGTTATTCGTCTACTGGAATAGATTTTAACGATGCGGCTCAGAAATTTGACGCCGAAGCGATTGAACAATTGATTCAGCTTTTGCCTCCGGTAAGCAGACAAGTGTTCAATCTTTTTGCTATTGATGGATATAATCACCGTGAAATCAGCAAAATGATGAATATTTCTGAGGGAACTTCAAAATGGCATGTGGCTTTTGCCAGAAAAAAATTAAAAGAAATGCTCGCGAATGCATTAAAGGTTGTACACATATTTTTGCTATGAGTGAATATGACAAATTAGATGAGTTTCTGCAAGAGAAACTAAAGGGGCGGGAATATGCTTTCAAACATGCATATTGGGAAGCAGCTGAAGAATTAATTGAAGCTGACCTAATCGCTCGTAAAAAACGACGAAGATTCTTTTTCTTCCTCCTTTTTGGCCTCATAGGGCTGGGAGGAATGATTGCCTCTGTTTTACAGCTTTCCCCTACTCCAGCCCCTGTAGCCCACTCACACGTTTACCTTGAATCTATTTGTGAAAATTACGCTTATATCTCTCATTCAATTATTCCAACCAATCACTATATCAATCATTTCTCTGAAGATAAATCAAATCAAAGTCCTGTAAGTTCTATTTCTGAGAAAAAATCAAAAAAGTATTCTTCTGTTCTGGTTCCGAAATCTGCAGGCGTTAGCCGTGGGCAAAATCCAATTACTCAGGAACAATACATGGATTCAAAGTCTAAGTCTATAACTGATTCGGATCGAAATCCTAACGATTTTACGGATCTATTAGACCTGAAAACAACGCTATCCATCTCTGAAAAGACAGCTGGTAAATCACTTTCCAAAAAAACGTTCTCTATTCATAAACTTCGTAATAATGGTTTTTCTCTCTTTTTTCAGCCTGATGATTCGGTGCTTTACCTCAATTCTGCAAAAGGTCAAATGTTACACCGCAGACATTATCTTACGCTAAGCATCGGCAGAAACCTTTCTCTGGGGTTTCAAAATGATCATTTGGAAAGAGCAGCATTTAGCCAGCATTCTCTCTTTGGAGTTCAATATGCCTATGCGCTCCGTCCCGGAACTCGCATTAAGACGGGACTATATTATCAGGGTAGAGGTGGGTTAAATGCAGACACAACTTTCAAATCTATCAATTATAGTTTTGGAGCAGAGACGGAAGCCACCACGATTTCTCCTCAGAAACTTCACTACCTGGAAGTGCCTTTATTGTTTGATACTCACATTAAGGGTAGGCATAATCTGGAACTAGGCGCGAATCTGGCCTTCCTCTTAAATGCGTCCAGCAAAGTGAATCGTCAGTATATCAGGACTTTCGATACAGAAGATCTGGGTACCAACCGTCAATGGGGCTACACTCAGGGTTTCAATAAGCTTGATTGGGGAATCATTGCCGGATACAGTTATTATCTCAATCGTGGATTCAGAGTTGGGCTGAGGGCAAGATATGGATTGAATGATATTACCAATAATCAATTTTTTCTTAACCAATCTATTGATAGAAATCTTCAGATCAGGCTGTTACTTGAGTATGATTTATTTCACTTTTAGAATTAGATCATGATGATTAAAACAAACAAAACATACATACATATCCCTTTAAGAAATCTCTTCTGGATATTCATTCTTTTAGGAATTAGCCTTCAAACTTGTAAGCAGGCTGAATTCCCGGAGGAGATCATTGGCGATCCAACCTTTTACCTGGAGGGCCAAATAGATGGTAAAAACCTGGATCTGGTTGCGGGACTGGATGATTATTATATGAAAACGGAGTATTTCCAGGATGCTTTGCAGGTA
The DNA here is from genome assembly GCA_020438265.1 of Bacteroidota bacterium. Classification (GTDB taxonomy): domain Bacteria; phylum Bacteroidota; class Bacteroidia; order J057; family J057; genus JAGQVA01. Next base: position 44,196 of record JAGQVA010000002.1, on the reverse strand, counting down.
TATTCGTTCTCCGGAACTCTGACCCAACTGGATTGTGATAAATGCCCGGAATCAATGCAAGTCATTATCAGGGATGTAAGAGCCCGAGAATTAGCCTCTGCTGTGGTAATTGATTCAGCCATAGAAACAAAAACTTATTCCTATTATCACGATAAAGGTGGAAATAATTATGTCTTGCGGGTGAGTTTTCAAAATCAGTCTGGTAGTGGCGGTGGTGGTGGAACTTATAGCTGGGATTTTGGGGACAGCAGTACGCATATTGGAATAAATCCTATACACGATTATACAGATACTTCCAGGGTTTCGGCAAATGTGTGCCTGGAATCAACAGATCCATCTGGCTGTGTGACTACTATCTGTAATGAAATTATACTGAAAGATCAGGATTGTCAGGTAGACTTTGTTCATCACCTTGATTCATCTATCAGTTATGTAACTTTTATGGCAGATGTCCAGGGCGACGCTCCCTTTGATTTCCAGTGGGACTTTGGAGATGGGTTTTCGGCATCACTGGGGAATCCGGGTTATTTTTATGGGAATCCGGGTTTATACACAGTGTGTCTTACCGTTACCGACGCTAATGGCTGTGAAGCAAGTATATGTAAGAATATTGCCGCAGATCCAACTTTTTGTGAAAATAATTTCACCTATGAAGTACAAAAAAAAGCGGCTCCGGATCCTTACCAGTTTTCAACTATTACAGTCAATTGGCGTGATCAATCAGGGAAAAAATATACATCAGCCAGTGAACTACAACCTTCAAACAGTAGTTTTGAAATTCTGGAAATTCTTCCTTACGAAGAGAACGAGGCGGGTGAAAAGGTGCTGAGACTAAAAGTGAAGTTTAGTTGTGAACTGTATCACAATGATGAAGTGATCCAATTGGAGGATGCGATTGGTTATATTGGCATTGCTTATCCTTAATTCCATCATAAATCTGAAAAACTTACTTTCTCAAAAAAGTAAGTTTTTTTTGGGTCCAACCCAACCATTCCCAAAAACCATCCGTGTACCGGACCAAATTATACACACTACTATTTGTTGTATCCTTATAGAATTTATTAAAACCTCATTTACATGAAAAAAATTAGTCTTTTTTTCCTAACGATGTTGATCGGGTTAATGGCTCAAGCTCAATTAAACCTCAATATCACGGGACATGTCCTCAACAATGGACAAGGCGTCTCTAATCACCCGGTAAACCTGTTGGTTTACTCTGCCTTTTTTAGCTCCTTTGATTCCACTTTTACGGATACCGCCGGCTATTTTTCTTTTAGCATTACAACTCCTCCCGGAGCCACCCAGGGCGGCTTTGAGGTGTTTACCTTTGATTGTAATGGTAATTATCTGGTCGATTCTGCGGGATTTAACCCTGGGAATACTACCTATAACACCACCTTTAATTATTGTGCCAATGGAATCATCTGTAGTAACTCGTTTTACTATATACCAGGAGGAGGAACAACCATTGATTTCTATTCCTCTGTATCCGGGCAGGCCCCATATACTTTCTCATGGGACTTTGGCGACGGTTCTTCAGCCACAACCGGCACCCCCAGCCATACATACAATGCCCCCGGTACTTATAATGTCTGTCTGATAACTACAGATAATACTGGTTGTAGCGACACTACATGCCAAAGTGTAATGGTAGCTGTTACGCCCCCTTGTAACGCTCAATTCGTTACTTTCCCATTGGGTTCAAGTCAGTTTGAGTTTTTCCCTGACACAATCGTGAATGCGAATGCTGATTTCTTCTGGGACTTTGGGGATGGCAATACTTCCAATGCCATGATTCCCAATCATACTTACTCATCACAAGGTTTGTACATCGTATGCCTTACGGTAGTTGATTCTAATGCCAACTGTGTGGATATTTTCTGCGACAGTGTGGTTGTTGGACAAAATCCTCCTCCTCCGGTTTGTCAGGCAAGTTTTAACCCGATCTATGTACAAACCAATACCTATTATTTTGCCAATAACTCCTCTGGTGGAGGAGCTTCCAGCCCTCTAAGTTATCTGTGGGACTTTGGTGATGGATCTACTTCCACGGCTACCAACCCTACTCACACCTATGCAGCTAATGGTACCTATACAGTTTGCCTGACTATCACTAACAATCAGTTCAATTGTTTTGATACTACCTGTGCTGTTATAACAGTATCTGGAAGCGGAGGTGGTTGTGCTGCATTTTTCAACTATACTCCA
>JAGQVA010000002.1:0-41978 GCA_020438265.1 Bacteroidota bacterium | reverse complement strand
CTTCGCTGATTCTACCTTTAACGGCCCCTTAGCATCCTACCACTGGGACTTTGGAGATAATAACTTTGGAAGTGGACTGGATACTGCTCATACCTACAATTCTCCTGGAATGTATCTGGTCTGCCTGACTGTTATTGACAGTAATAGTAATTGTATTGACACGTATTGCGACAGCATTATTGTAGGTAATAGTGGAGGACAATGCCAGGCAGGATTTAATGCCATTAGTCAGGGTGGTTTGAGTATCTTTTTCCAGAATACATCTGTAGCCAGTACCCCCCTCTTCCCACTTACTTCTCAGTGGTCATTTGGTGATGGTACGGGTTCTAATCAAGCCAACCCTGTTCATACTTATGCCAGTGCAGGAACTTATACTGTTTGTTTGATCATTACAGATGCTGCAGGTTGTACCGATAGTATTTGTGTACCGCTGACTGTTACTGCTACAGGTGGAAACTGTCAGGCATCTTATAATTATTTCAGTTCAGGTTCTACGGTCTATTTCTCTGCTGATACGTCTCTGAATGGGCCATTTGCTGTTTACCTGTGGGATTTTGGAGATAATACTTTTGGAAATGGACCATATCCATCCCATACTTACAACAGCAATGGATACTATCTGGCATGTCTCACTGTCATTGACAGCCTGAATGGTTGTACAGCCGTTTTCTGTGATTCAGTATTGGTAGGTACAGCCAATTACAATATCTCAGGAAATGTATTTGCAGACAGTAACTTTGTTTATAATGGATTAGCTTATCTGATTGTACATGATAGTTCTGCGGGAACCTTGACTGCTATTGATACAGTACCGGTTACACAAAGCTTCTACAGTTTCTATAATGTAACCCCAGGTACTTACCTGATCAAAGCAGCCCTTACTCCAGCATCTCCGGTTTACGCCAACTATATGCCTACCTATCTGGGAGATGTTTTATTCTGGAATAATGCTACCAGCACCATTGTTACCAACAGTAATATCTTCAATCCTCCGATTTTCCTCGTTATGGGTAACAACCCTGGCGGTCCTGGTTTTATTGGTGGATTAATCAGTCAGGGGGCGAATAAAGGTCCTGGCGATCCATTATCAGATGTAGAAGTTATGATTATGGATATGGATGGCAACCCAATTGCCTACACCATGACCAATGCCAATGGCGAATATGAATTTAGCAATCTGCCTTATGGCACCTACAAAATAGTAGTGGAAATCCCTGGAAAATACAGTGAGTCCTGGACTATAACTATCTCTCCTGATGCACCTCATCATGGTAGTGCAGACTTTGAAGTTGGAGATTTTCATATTACAAAGGTGGATGTTACTGGTATCGATACATTTACTTTTGGAGAAATCCTGGGTATTTATCCTAATCCAGCTACCAATAACATCAATATCAATCTCGAGTTTAGACAAACCACCGAGGTAAATATTGAACTGGTAAGTCTGATCGGACAAAGCATAAAACGCCTATCCGCAGGTAAAGTCCTTGGCAATCAAACGATTAATATGGAGCTTGGCGATATTCCTCAGGGTGTATACCTGATCAAAGTCCAGGCTGACAATCAAATAATTACCAATAGAATCGTGAAACAATAAGCGATTAAGCATCACTGATTAAGGGAATTTGGGGTAATCCAAATTCCCTTTTTTTATTATAATTACCAAATACCTTCACCGTTTGGCAAGAAAATACAACTCTATGATAAACAGGAACGGTGGGTATTCTCTGGATGATACCACATTTACGGACAGCTCAGGTCTATTTTCCTTTTCCCCTACTCTCGACACTGGAACTTCCAGACTTTGAATAGAAGAATAAGTTAAAAAAGTAGAAAGTAATTAATTTTCGAAGTAATTCTACTTTATCTTCTATTTAGGCTTATATTCCACTTTGGGCTAAATATCTTCTGTAAATTACTTTAATAACCAAATTAGATTTCAACTAACACACAAATGGCTAATTCACAAGAGCAATTAAAAAGAACTCTGGGCCCGGTTTTACTCTGGGGACTTGGTGTGGGATATGTTATCTCCGGCATGTATTTCGGATGGAACCTTGGCCTTCCGGAAGGAGGAACAGGAGGTCTGGCAATTGCAACCCTGTTTATCACTATCATGTATCTGACTTTTACATTTAGTTATACAGAATTGGCCTGTGCAATCCCCAGAGCAGGAGGTGCTTTCGATTATGCAAGAAAAGCGTTAGGGCCTGAATGGGGATTTGTTGGAGGAATGGCTCAAAACATTGAATTCATTTTTGCTCCTCCAGCGATTGCTTTTGCTATTGGTGCCTATCTGCATATCCTGATTCCAGAGATTCCTGTGGAAGTAATTGCCATTGGTGTTTACTTTATTTTTACAGGAATTAATATGTATGGTGTAGAGGCAGCTGCCAGTTTTGAATTATTGGTAACCATTATCGCCGTAATCGGACTATTGATTTTTGCGGGTACAACCTTACCTCACTTTGAATATGAAAGCCTGAAACAGGATGCCTTTCCCCATGGACCATTTGGTATATTTGCTGCAATTCCATTTGCCATTTGGTTTTATCTCGCTATTGAGGGGGTAGCCAATGTAGCTGAAGAAACAATTAATCCACAGCGAAATGTTTTGATCGGTTTTGGCGCCGCAATTTTTACCCTTGTATCTCTTTGTATCCTCACATTTATCTCTTCTATTGGTGTAAATGGCTGGGAAACTGTGGTCATAGATCCTCAAACGAATATAAGTTCCGACTCTCCCCTTCCTTTAGTAATGGCTCATATTTTGGGAGCAGAACATTGGCTATACAAACTGCTTACTTTCATAGGATTATTTGGATTAATAGCATCATTTCACGGGATTATTTTGGCAGCGGGAAGAGCAACTCTTGAATTCGGAAGAGAAGGTTTCGCACCTAAATTCCTGGGAAAAATCCATCCAGATCGCAAAACTCCTGTTAATGCCCTCATTCTTAATATGGTTATTGGAATCATCGCATTATTAACAGGTAAAACAGCCGACATTATCACCATTGCATGCTTTGGTGCATTAACCCTATATATTATTTCAATGATTTCTTTATTTGTGCTACGGAAAAAAGATCCTCAACTGGAGAGACCTTTTAAAGTTCCCCTTTATCCTTATTTCCCTTTCATCGCTTTAGTTATTGCAGTTGTATCTCTTATTTCAATCTCTTATTTCAATCCTGTTTTGGCTCTTATTTTCTTTGGAATCATTGGTTTTTCCTATTTAGTATACTCTTCCATAAATAAGCCTGGAAAATAGTTTTTAGGTTAGGATTTTATCCTCAACGAACTGTATTTCTCAATTTGGGATCATTTTTCTCAAATTGAGAATTTTTTTCTAATAGACCAGAAATCAATATCCTGATTATCAATTAATTAAACAGCCTTGCCAAAACGGAATATACTTTGAATACCTAAGGAAACAAACAGGTAAAGCAACAAACAGACACAGAAAAATTTAACAAAGAGATAAACATGAATTTTATAAAATATTTTCTAATTATTACCCTTGCTGTAACTATTTTCAGTTGTAATAGTGGCAAAATTAAAAAGTTGGAAGAGGAAAATAACAGCCTCATAGAGCAAACAGCTCAGAAAGATTCTCTTCTCAATAACTTTATGTCAGCCTTTAATGATTTTGAATCAAATCTGGAATTGATCAAAGAAAAGGAATCTCTGATTTCTATGAATTCAGGAGACCCTGAAATGCGGGTTGATCAAAAGGAAAAAATACTTTCTGATATTCAAATGATTAATCAACTGCTTGATGACAATAAATCCATCATTGCTGATTTGAGTTCTCGCCTGGAAGGCTCTGATGCAAAACTTGGAGAGTTCCGGAGAATGGTCAGTCGGCTGAAAAAACAATTAGAAGAAAAGGATACAGAAGTAGCATCTTTGAAAACAAGTCTGGCAGACATGGATTTTACGGTTGAAAACTTAAATCGAAGAATTGATACTCTCAATCGCGCAACAGAAAATCTTACTGCACAAACGATGGAGCAGGCAGAGCAGATTTCTGACATGGATCAAACGATTCACCAAAAAGATTCTGCCATAGCAGTAAAAACAGAGAAATTAAATACTGGATTTTTCATTGCCGGAACATCCAAAGAACTTAAGTCTAAAAATATCATTACCAAGAATTCTCTGAAGCAGGATTTTAACGAAAAAGTGTTTACACAAATTGATATTTCCAAGACCAATAGTTTTCCTGTAGATAGTAAAAAAGCTTCTTTATTGACTAGTCATCCTTCTGATTCTTATGTCTTCAATAAAGATGAAAATAAAATAGAAAGTTTACAGATTACCGATCCTGAGCGTTTTTGGAAAACCTCAAGATACCTTGTAGTAGTATTGAATTAAATGGGGGAATCAAGGGGGCCGGCAGTGCAAGGGCATGGCCCCCACTTTAAATGAAAACAAACAAACTTAAGAAGTATCGTATTTGCCTTAATGGGGACCCGAGCCAACAGGACGGGTCTCTTTTTCATTTTGAGTTATTTACACACAAATAATATCCTCCAATAGTTTTCGGCGGATAAGTTTTTTAATTTGCATTCGGTTTTTATAGGTTTTTAACTTTTCTAATTGCAAATTATGTCCAAAAGTATAGTAAATAACTCAATAACCAACAGAGCAGCGGACAATATCCGCATCCTGGCTGCTTCCATGGTTGAAAAGGCCCAATCAGGCCATCCTGGTGGAGCAATGGGAGGTGCTGATTTTATAAATATTCTTTTCACAGAATTTTTGAGATTTGATCCTACAGATATGGCATGGCCAAATAGGGATCGTTTTTTCCTCGATCCAGGTCATATGTCTCCTATGCTTTATTCTCAACAGGTACTTCTGGGAAATATTTCTCTTAAAGATATTGAAAATTTTCGCCAGTGGGAAAGCCCAACTCCAGGTCATCCAGAACTAGATGTAGCAAGAGGTATTGAGAATACATCTGGCCCACTAGGGCAGGGCCATACTTTTGCTGTAGGGGCTGCCATCGCTGAAAGATTTTTAGTAGCCAGATTTGGAGAATGGATGTCTCATCGCACTTTTGCATTTATTTCAGATGGAGGAATTCAGGAAGAAATCTCTCAGGGAGCTGGTCGGACTGCGGGCTTTCTGGGGTTGGGGAATCTCATCATGTTCTATGATTCCAATGACATTCAATTATCATCCGAAGTATCTGATGTTATGCATGAAGACACTGCAGCTAAATATGAAGCCTGGGGTTGGCATGTCCAGACAATCGAGGGAAATAATCCTGATCAGATTCGAGCTGCGCTTAAAGAAGCTATTTCAGAAACTGACAAGCCATCTCTGATTATTGGCAAAACAATTATGGGAAAAGGTGCCGTAACGGAAGAAGGTAAAAGCTTTGAAAGAGAGGTTGAAACCCATGGCATGCCCTTAGGCAAAGCAGGTGCTTCTTATGCAGGAACCATCAAAAACCTTGGTGGAGATCCTGAAAATCCTTTTCAGGTTTTTCCTGAAGTTGCCGAGTACTATGCTTCAGTCAAAGAGGGGAAAGTCAGAGATGCAAAAGTCAGAAAAGCTGAACAGGCTGAATGGGCTAAGAAAAACCAAGAACTCGCAAAAAAACTGGAACTTTTCCTATCTGGAAAGGCTCCGGAAATTGATTATGCAAAGATTGAACAAAAGGCTAATTCTGCTACCCGAAATGCTTCCGGTACTGTATTGAGTTATTTTGCCGATCATATAGAAAATATGATCGTATCTTCTGCCGACCTTTCTAATAGCGACAAAACTGATGCATTCCTGAAAAAAACAACAATTTTTAAGAAAAATGATTTTTCCGGGGCGTTTTTACAGGCCGGTGTTTCTGAATTGACAATGGCTGCGATGTCACTGGGAATGGCCCTCCATGGTGGAGTAATTCCCGTTTGCGCCACTTTCTTTGTTTTTTCTGATTATATGAAACCGGCCATGCGTCTGGCTGCTTTGATGGAACAACCGGTCAAATTTGTCTGGACACATGATGCCTTCCGCGTAGGTGAAGATGGCCCAACCCATCAACCCGTAGAACAAGAAGCTCAGGTTCGATTGCTCGAACAGCTCAAAAACCATTCTGGAAGAAATAGTTTTATGGTTTTACGCCCGGCTGACGTTCATGAAACCACTGTTTCCTGGAAAATGGCAATGGAAAATACTCAGACTCCTACAGGCTTGATTCTATCCAGGCAAAATATCGATGATCTTCCTACTGAGGGTTCCGCTTATCAATCAGCCCTAAAGGCAGAAAAAGGTGCATATATCGTTCAAAAAACTGATGGTGCGCCTGATTTGGTTTTGGTTGGTAATGGTTCAGAAGTATCAACTCTTATTCAGGGAGCAGAAAAACTTCGTAGTGAAAAAAATCTTAAAGTACAGATCGTATCAGCGATTTCTGAAGGGATTTTCAGGAACCAATCCAGAGAATATCAGGATCAGGTTATTCCTTATAATGTACCCGTGATGGGGCTTACAGCAGGCCTTCCTGTAACTCTGCAAGGGTTAGTAGGTCCAAGAGGAAAAGTCGTGGGTCTGGATCATTTTGGTTATTCAGCGCCCTATACTGTCCTTGATGAGAAACTGGGGTATACTGCAGAAAATGTCTTTAATAAGGCAATTGCCTATATCAATGAATTTCACGGATAAAAACTAAATAAAGGCTGAAGAGATTTTCTTCAGTCTTCACTTTCCAACCAAATACAAATGCTACTACTCGGCTATGATATTGGCAGCTCTTCGGTAAAAGCAGCTATCATCGATGGAGAAACTGGTCAAAACCTGGCTTCCACCTTTTATCCTAAAACAGAACTGTCCATGAAAGCTCTCCACCCGGGCTGGGCCGAACAAGATCCGGAAACCTGGTGGTCATGTCTAAAACATGCAACTAAGGATTTACTCCAAAATCCTAAAGTAGACCCAACTCAAATTGGCGCAATTGGCATATCCTATCAAATGCATGGATTGGTCATGGTTGATAAAAATCAAAATGTCCTGAGAGAATCAATTATCTGGTGTGACAGCAGAGCAGTGGAAATTGGAGAAAAAGCTTTTACCGATATTGGAGAAGCCCGATGCCTTGCTCATTTTCTAAACTCTCCTGGTAATTTCACCGCTTCAAAATTGAAGTGGGTAAAGGAAAATGAACAAGCAATCTTTGAAAAAGTAGATAAAATTATGCTTCCGGGAGATTATATCGCTATGAAATTAACCGGAGAGGTAAACACCACCATTTCCGGGCTTTCTGAAGGTATTTTTTGGGATTTTAAGGAAAACCAATCTGCAAATCTCCTCCTGGATTATTATGGATTTGAGTCTTCAATTTTGCCTAAATTGGTCGATACATTTTCAATTCAGGGAAAACTGAGCTCTAAGGCAGCAGCAGAACTGGGACTTCCACAGGGCATTCATATCTCCTACCGGGCTGGAGACCAACCCAATAACGCCCTTTCACTCAATGTTCTAAACCCGGGGGATATCGCCGCAACAGCTGGAACATCCGGAGTCGTTTACGGAGTTACCGAAGAAGTTCGATATGATCCGCTTTCCCGGGTGAATACTTTCGCACATGTTAACCATCGTTCAGACCTAAACCGACTGGGTATTTTATTATGTGTGAATGGAAGTGGAATTTTGAATAGCTGGCTGAAACACAATCTTAATGCTGATTGGGATTACGAAAACATGAATCAGCTTGCAGATCAGGTACCCATAGGTTCTGATGGTGTTTATATATTTCCTTTTGGAAATGGGGCGGAAAGAGTTCTTGGTAATAAAAATCCAGGTGCCAGCATACATGGTCTCCAATTTAATCGTCATCACCGAGGACATGTGCTAAGGGCAGCTCAGGAAGGAATTGTTTTTTCCTTTATTTATGGAATGGAGATTATGCAGGAAATGGGCCTTTCTCCTACCGTTATTCGTGCAGGAAAAGCAAATATGTTTTTAAGTGAGATCTTTCGCAATACCCTTTCTTCTACAGCCAATGTCCCTATTCAGCTTTTAAACACAGATGGAGCCCAGGGAGCAGCCAGGGGCGCTGGTATCGGATCCGGTTTTTATCATTCTTTTGAGGAAGCTTTTCTTGGATTAGAAGTGGAAAGCGAAATTGAACCAGATGTAGAAAAACATGACTCTTATCGTCAAGCATATAAGAATTGGAAAATGGCCTTATCCCAATATCTGAAATAAGTAATGCAAAGCTCAAATAATTCCTTTTTCCTGAGCATTATTGATCCCAATGGTTCATATTAAGAAGCTCTTATAAATTCTTCATAAAATATCATTGTATCTTGGAAAGGTTTTCGACAACTTTGTAGAGATTATTGCCATTAAAATTCCTCTGTATGTTTTTTGAAAAAGACCTTGCCCAAATTGAAGAAAGAGGTTCAAGCCTCAGTGAAGTAGAACTACAAATTAAAAACTTCCAAACTGGTTTCCCTTTTCTGAAAGTCGTCAAAGCGGCTACAATTGGAGATGGGATCATCAAACTGAATCAGTCTCAGATTGAGCATTTTTCCAGGTTATATGAAACAAATTTGCCAAATAAAAAAGTAGTGAAATTTGTTCCTGCTTCCGGAGCTGCCAGTCGCATGTTTAAATCACTTTTTTCCTTTATGGAGAGCTATAAAGGTACTGACAAAGACCAGGCAAAACTGGAAAGTGATCAGGGATTCCAATCTGTTTTTAATTTTTTTCAGAGGATCGAAGATTTTGCTTTTTTTGATGAATTGCAGGAGGCTTTGAAAGATCATGGTTCCATTTCCGAACTTATCGAACAAAAGAAACATGCTCTGATTGTTGAATACCTCCTCACAGAAAAAGGTCTTGACTACGGAAGCTTACCCAAAGGTTTATTAGCCTTTCATTCTTATGGAGACACCAGCCGCACTCCTGCATTAGAGCATTTGGTGGAGGCAGCTAATTATGGAACTACAAAAGGCGGGAAAGCCTATTTGCATTTAACGGTATCTCCTGAACACCGCCAAAAGTTCACTTCTCATATAAATGCCAAGAAGACCAGCATCGAAGATCATTTCGGTGTTTCTATTGATGTATCTTATTCAGAACAAAAACCATCAACTGACACAATAGCTGTAGATCTGGAAAACCAGCCCTTCCGCGAATCAGATGGAACGATCCTATTCCGTCCAGGAGGTCATGGAGCATTGATTGAAAATTTGAATGAAATTGATGCTGACATTGTATTTATTAAAAACATTGATAATGTCGTTCCTGATAAAATTAAAGGTATAACTTATACTTATAAAAAAGCTCTGGCTGGTGTATTGCTGGACTTTCAACATAAAATATTCCATTACCTGAGCGTTTTGGAGAATAATCAGGATGTAGATCTGGCTGAAATTGAAAGTTTCCTTGAAAAAGAAATCTGCCTACTTCCCCCATCGGGTTATAGCTCTTATTCCAAAACAGAAAAGGTAAGCTATCTCAAAAATAAATTAAATCGCCCGATAAGAATCTGTGGAATGGTCAAAAATGAAGGGGAACCTGGGGGAGGGCCTTTCTGGGCTGAAAATAATGACGGGTCCGTATCATTGCAAATTGCAGAAAGTGCGCAAATTGATCAAAACGATCCTACGCAAAACAGCCTTATGCAAAATGCAACCCATTTTAACCCCGTTGACCTGATCTGCAGTTTCAAGGATCAAAATGGCAATGCCTTTAATCTCTTGAAATACCGTGATCCTCAAACCGGATTTATTTCTGGCAAATCAAAAGACGGGAAAGAATTAAAAGCGCAGGAACTTCCCGGACTTTGGAACGGAGCTATGTCTGACTGGAATACTATTTTCGTTGAGGTTCCTATTGAAACGTTTAATCCGGTAAAAACGGTAAACGATCTTTTAAGAGAGCAACATCAAAACTAATTGAAATGAAGAAAAGGAGATAAGCCCTCATTTTCACTTATCTTTGCTTTTCCAATGATTATTCACCATATCAATATCAGAGATGCAGCCATATTGGGCTTGATCGCTCTCATAGGCTTTATATTGTTTCTGGGAGCTCCTCCCCTATTTGATTGGGATGAGATCAATTTCGCTGAAGCGGCAAGGGAAATGATCGTCAGTGGGAATTATCTTCAGGTACAGATCAATTATGAGCCTTTTTACGAAAAACCACCCCTGTTTTTCTGGCTTCAGGTGTTGTCAATGAAAATTTTTGGGGTCAATGAGTTCGCCGCCCGCTTTCCCAATGCTATAATTGGCGTATTTACTGTACTGGCCCTGTATTTTAACGGGCTGTATTTTCGAGACAGGTTTTTTGGATATATTTTGTCAGGTTTCTACCTGGGAACCATGCTTCCGGTTATTTATTTTAAAACAGGAATCATTGATCCAACCTTTAATTTTTTCATATTTCTGGGATTGATGCAAATCCTGCGTTTTGATTTTCTTCATCAACGCGATCGGGAAAAGGCCAGAAAAGACTCAGGTCCCTGGGGTGCAGGTTTTTGGATCGGGGTTGCAACCCTTACCAAAGGTCCGGTTGCCTTACTCGTTACGGGATTCATTTACCTGATTTATAAAATTATTTTTGATAGGTCCCGGTTTCCCTGGCTAGCCATATTTACCTTCCTGATTGCATGGGTAATTGTTGTGGCTGGATGGTATGGAATAGAAACAGTTGTTCACGGGCCCTCCTTTATCCATTCATTCATCACCTATCAATTAGAATTATTTAATCAAAACGTTGCAGGGCACGAACAACCTTTTTATTATCACTTTTTTGTCTTTCTTCTGGGTTGTTTTCCTATGTCTGCATTTGTATTCAGAGGAATGTTTCTTCGCACAGGGATAGAACAGGAGCGAATGGTAAGAAGGTTTATGATCGTATGGTTTTGGGTGGTATTGATTCTTTTTTCAATTGTCAGAACCAAAATTGTTCATTACTCTTCCCTTCTCTATTTTCCGGGAGCATTCCTTGCGGCTGACTTTTTTTATGAATTAAAAAAGGGGAATCAGACAGTAAAATGGGATAGTTATGTTCTTCTTGCCTTAGGAATTATTGTCTGGGGAATTTTACCGACTTCCATAAATTATGCCCAAACTCATTTACCTGAAATCATAGATTTGATCAAAGATCCTTTTACCAAAGCGAATTTAACTGCTGAGATTGAATGGTCAGGATTTGAATGGATGATTGGTGCGTTTTTTCTGGCAGGAATCCTTGTTAACTTATTTCTATTGATCAGAAAAAAATGGAATATGTATTTATATCTTCAGGTAGCTTTAACGATCTTTTTTGTAAACGCTCAGTTTAAAGTTACGGTCCCAAAAGTAGCCCAATATACTCAGGGAGCTCCCCTGGAGTTTTTTTCCGGGCTTGCCGGAAAAGATGTGTATATCCTCATTTCAGGCTATAAAAGCTACTTACCCTATTTTTATGCAAAAGTCCTCCCTCCTGAAAATGAAAATTCAAATGATTATCAGTGGCTGGCTCAGGGGGAAATTGATAAAGATGTTTATCTGGTGGTCAAAGAGCACAAAATAAACGATACCTTCAAGAAAAGATTTCGTAACTTTGAAGAGCTATATCGATCTGCTGGTTTTGTTTTTTTTGTAAGAAAAAGTAATGCCATTCTTAGAGCAAATAATTCCATTAAACAAAAAGCTTTCGCAGGTGGTTCTTAAATAATCACCTTATGGTAGCTTTTGATGGTTATCCTCTGGGGAAATTCCCAACTTCACTGCTCATCAGATCATCTGTACTTATAGTTACCTACAATTTCAAATGGCAGAAAGTAAACCAAAAATTTTAAACCAACTCCGCCCAAGCCGCTTATTATGGCCTCTCTTAATCGGAGTTGCTGTGTTTGCTTATGCTATTTATCAAATTCGACAGGAAGGCATCAACCCCATTCATGAAATCAATTGGTCAGGATCAGTCCTGGGATGGATTATCCTCGGTTTTCTGGTCATGATTATTCGCGATGTTGGTTATATCTGGAGAATGCGGATTCTGACAGACCAAAAACTCTCCTGGCGCAGTGCGATTGAAGTAACTCTGCTCTGGGAATTTGCCTCTTCACTTACCCCGTCGGTGGTAGGCGGTTCAGCAGTAGCTATTTTTATGCTGATGAAAGAGAAAATCACCGCTGGCAGGAGCACCGCCATTGTCTTTGTAACTATTTTTCTGGATGAGGTATTCTATCTGGTCATGTTGCCCCTTGTGCTGATTGTGGTAGGACAGGCCGATATATTTGGCCCTGTTAATGATGATACAGGAGCTTTTGGGATGGGCCTGATTATCAGCTTTTGGGCTGCCTATGGGATTATATTTTGCTACACACTTTTTCTGGCTTTTGCCTTATTCATTCGTCCAAATGGTACCAGCCGGGTTTTTAAACGCCTTTTCTCTACCCGGTTGCTAAAAAGGTGGCAACGTTCGGGATTTAATATGGCCAATGACCTCCTGGTTTCAGCAAATGAATTTCGCAAAAAGAAATTTTCATACTGGCTAGAAGCAGGTGCAGCAACCTTTATCGCCTGGATGGGACGTTATCTGGTGCTCAATTGTGTGCTTGCTGCATTTTCATTATTGAGTATCTATCAGCATCTGGTTGCATTTGGCAGGCAGGCAATTATGTTTGTAGTAATGATTGTCTCCCCTACCCCTGGAAGTTCAGGTGTTGCCGAAAGCCTGTTTGCCAACCTGTTTTCGGAATTCTCTCCAGCGGGATTAGAATTAATTCTGGCTACCGTTTGGCGAATAATCAGTTATTATCCCTACCTTTTGATTGGCATTTTTCTACTCCCAAGATGGATCAGTCGGGTCTTTAAGAACCCTGCGCCCAAACCGAAAAATCCCCCTGAGAATAAAAAAATGGAACAAAAACTTGAACCAGCAGAAGCGGAAAACTAATTTTGAACTTTTTTGTTTTTCATTCTGAATAAGGAATATTATTTAATTCTGACTTACGTGCCTGAATCATCATATCAACTAACAGATCTAAACTTTAATTTAAACGAAGACCATAACAGAGAGCTTCTCAGGAAACTTAATTACCGATTACAAAAAGTCTTCCAGGGTGGCGGTGAAAAATCTACTGCCAAACATAAAGCAAAAGGAAAGCTGACAGCAAGAGAACGAATAGGTCTTTTACTGGATGATAAAAACGATTTCATTGAAATAGGCGCATTAGCGGCAGAAGGCATGTATGAAGAATATGGAGGTTGTCCCTCTGCCGGAGTAGTTACGGGCATAGGGCGCGTTTCCGGGCGTCTGTGTATGCTTGTAGCTAATGATGCGACCGTTAAGGCCGGAGCCTGGTTTCCAATGACTGCCAAGAAAAACCTGCGTGCTCAGGAAATTTCCATTGAAAATCATTTACCTATTATTTATCTGGTTGACAGTGCAGGTGTATTTCTTCCGATGCAGGATGAAATTTTTCCGGATAAAGAACATTTTGGAAGAATTTTCCGCAATAATGCTGTCATGAGCAGCATGGGGATTGTTCAGATAGCGGCCATCATGGGCCCATGTGTTGCCGGTGGGGCTTACCTACCTATAATGAGTGATGAAGCACTGATTGTTGACGGTACTGGTTCTGTTTTTTTAGCTGGGCCATACCTTGTCAAGTCAGCAATTGGCGAAGATGTGGATATTGAAACCCTGGGAGGGGCAAGTACTCATAGCGAAATTTCCGGGGTTACGGATTATAAAATGCCGGATGACAAAACCTGTCTGGAAAAAATAAGGTCAATTATTTCTAAAATCGGAGATAAACCGGTTGCAGGATTTAATCGGGAAAAGCCTGTTTTGCCGCAGTTTACGCCAAAAGAAATCATGGGTATATTACCCTCAAAACGTACTGATCAGTACGATATGTGGGATATTATCAATCGTCTGATTGATGCTGACAGTGCTGATGAGTACAAAGCTGATTACGGAAAAACAATTATTACCACTTATGCCAGGATTGACGGTTGGGCAGTAGGTATTGTAGCGAATCAGCGTCAGGTAGTCACGAATGCAAAAAAAGAAATGCAGTTTGGAGGAGTTATATACAGTGATTCTGCGGATAAAGCTGCCCGCTTCATCCTGAACTGCAACCAAAAGAGAATCCCCCTGGTCTTCTTGCAAGATGTAACCGGATTTATGGTGGGTTCGCAATCTGAGCATGGAGGGATTATCAAGGATGGTGCAAAAATGGTCAACGCTGTTGCCAACTCAGTGGTACCCAAATTTACATTTATCATCGGTAATTCTTATGGAGCAGGTAATTATGCGATGTGCGGCAAAGCCTATGATCCAAGACTTATTTTCGCCTGGCCTTCAGCACAAATTGCAGTAATGGGAGGCGCACAGGCTGCCAAAACGTTGCTCCAGATTCAAGTTTCTTCGCTCAAGAAAAAAGGAGAAGAAATTGATCCACAGGCAGAAGAAAAGCTGCTTAATGAAATTACGAATCGTTATAATAAGCAGACATCACCCTATTATGGGGCAGCCAGACTTTGGGTTGATGGAATTATTGATCCCCTTGATACCCGACAGATTATTTCAACCGGAATTGAAGCTGCAAATCTGAATCCAGAACTCAGGCCGTTTAATCCCGGAGTGATACAGACTTAGTTGAAAATCAAAGACTTGTGCGGAAACTGTGTTATGATAAAGAGGAATAGATCATGAAAGATACGGAATTTAAAGCCTTAATTAGTCTGCTCGAAGATGACGACCCCAACATCGGCGATCATATTGAGCAGAAACTTGTTTCCATGGGAGACCAAATAATTCCCCGGCTGGAGAAAGCCTGGGAAGAGGAGAACAACCAAATTATCCAGACCAGAATTGAAGATATTATCCAGGTTATACAATCAAAAAATATTATTGATGAGCTTATCGAGTGGAAAAATAGTGATGAGTCCTTCCTTAAAGCATGGTTTTTAGTAACTCAGTATAATTATCCTTCACTCGATTATATTGAATATAAACATGCAATCAATCGCATCGTACACCTGACCTTTCTGGAGACCCGGGACCACATGAATATTGCAGAAAAACTGCGTTTGGTTTCAAGAATGTTATTTGAGCGGGAAAGGTTTAAAGGCGATGAAAAAAATCTGTATAGTCCAAAAAGATATTTTCTCAATGACATTCTCGAAAAAAAATTGGGGAGTCCGATTTCTCTTTCTCTCCTTTATATGATTATTTGTCAGGAATTATCATTAAATGTTCAGGGAATTGTCCTTCCGGGATATTTTGTATTGACTGTCCCTGGCGCCGGAGATAATCTCTACATTGATGCATTCAATAAGGGAGCACTCTTTACAAAAAAAGATTTGACAAGATATCTCAAAGACTTAAAAACCCAGGAAAACACAAATTTTTATGAACCTTCTCCTCGTGAAAAGATTCTTAAAGAATTGATTAAAAACATCATTATCTGCTACCGTAAGCAAAAAAATCAGGAAAAAACGCTACAATGGGAAAATCTCCTTCGGCAGATTGAAAGAGCCTGATCTTCGTATTGATTAGATTGGGGAATAAAGGAAAAAACGGTAACTTAGCTCATTCGGAAAAGATACAAATACAATGATTAAAGCATTAATCGTAGAAGACGAAAAAAATAGCCAGGAACTCCTGAAGGAACTCATTAACACCTATTGTGATGGTGTTGAAGTGATTGCCATTGCAGGAAATGTAGCAGAAGCCCTTGGGGCGCTAAAACTTCACAAACCGGATCTTATTTTTCTCGATATAGAATTACCTGATGGTGATGGTTTTCAGGTTCTCGAAAATGCAGATGAGATTTCTTTTGATGTCATTTTTACCACAGCTTATAATCAGTATGCGATGCGAGCCTTTAAATTTGCGGCTACTGATTACCTGCTCAAACCTGTGGATATTGAGGAATTACAGCAGGCTGCAGCACGAGTAGTGGAAAAAAGAAGCGAGGGCCAACAAGACGATCCTTCCGAAAAAATTGATGCTTTAATCAAAAATATCAGGAATATTGGCCAGCCTTTCAGAAGAATTGTTTTGCCTACTTCCAATGGGTTCACAGTAGTTGATCCGGATGATATTATCAGGTGTGAATCTGATAGAAACTATACCTTCATTTTCCTCAAGGACAAAAGAAGAATTCTCGTATCCAGAACGATCAAGGAATATGATGAAATGTTACAGGAATTTAATTTTTTCCGCATTCATCAATCTCACCTGATCAATCTGAATTATCTGAAAAATTATACCAGAGGACGAGGAGGTTATGTAGAACTTACCGATGGGACTACCCTGGATGTTTCTGCCAGACGGAAATCAGACTTCCTTAAAAGAATGTCGATTGATAATAGCTAATTCATAGTTAATTCATCACAGAATTATACTGGGCCATATTGGAAGGGTCCAGGTCCTGCATAAGTTCGACAAACTGCTTTTTGTCATTCACAAATGCATTTTGGAATATTTTGACCAGTTCCTCATTTTTTGCATCCAGGAACGTCTTTTTAATTACCAGCAAGGGATTCTGTCGATTCAGTTTCTCCATCTCTCTAAGGGCTTCCATTATCGATTTACGGGCATTTGCTGCATTAGACTCCATCATGTCCAGCCCCTGGCGATGGTATTTATAAACGACTGTGTGGAAGGATTTATAGCTATTATTCATCAGATTCTCCATCAGCCAGTATCGATTACGGTTGTCTTCATTGGATCTCCAACCTGATTCATTAGAAGAACTATTGGCAAGATTGACGATCTCCTGAGCCTTTCTGAAATAAGGGGCCCCACCATTGGGAGAAAAACTGTCGTAATCAAAACCCAAAATCAGGAAAATGTAAAAATTCAATAAGGCTGTAAGATTATCTGAATAAGTATTATCAACAAAGGTCAATTGCTGGAAAGGAACATATCTGAAATTAAATTTAGGATCGTTGACATTCAGCAATAAGGTTTCATAAGTGGTATTTAAAGCTGGGCGATATACCTGCAAATTGAGATTACAAACGAAAAAGTCAGGAGAAGGGCGCTGCGTTACAATAATCTGCAGGTTACATTTTATTTTTTCATAAGCCTCAAATTCGTCATTCGTCCACTTTTGAAAATTGATATACTGGGAAATTGTCCTTTGCATATCTTCAAAAACAGATTTATCACTCTGGATACGGCTGGCGTCTATACTTACATTGCAAATAAGCTCCTGAGCACTAGCGTTAACTACCACTCCCAGAAAAAATAAAAAGCTAAAGAGAAGTCTCATGAGTTTTAATTGTTTTCTCTAGTAACGAAATAACCTTGTCTAAAATATCTTTGGCCACCAATTGTTTGGACTTCAGTGGAAAATCTTGTACCCTGCCTTCGCGGTCCATAATGGTCACCTTATTGGTGTCATGGGAGAATCCGGCACCTTTGTCTCTTAGAGAATTCAAAACTATAAAATCCAGGTTTTTTCCCAATAGCTTTTTTTTTGCATTGTCTTTTTCATGTTCAGTTTCTAAGGCAAATCCTACAAGAACTTGATCAGGCCGCTTATTTTGTCCCACAGATTTCAGAATATCAGTCGTCTTCTTCAGTTCAATGGCCATATTATCAGACTTCTTCTTTATCTTCTGAGTGGCAACTTCTGCTGGTGTATAATCAGAAACTGCTGCTGCCATAATCATAATATCCTGCTCTGAAGCGACTTTTTGGGTAGCAAGAAACATTTCTTCGCTGGAAATAACCGGGACAAAATGTACATTGGCAGGAGGTGTCAGATTGGTCGGACCAGATATCAGGGTAACTTCAGCCCCAAGGTTGGCTGCTTCTTCAGCGATAGCGTACCCCATTTTTCCAGACGAATGGTTTGAGATATACCTTACCGGATCAATGGCTTCCCTGGTTGGACCGGCGGTAATCATGAGCTTTTTGCCTTTCAAGGGCCCCGCAGAGAAAAAAAGCTCAATTCTTTCCATAATTTCTTCTGGCTCAAGCAAACGGCCAGGGCCATGTAATCCGCTGGCCAGGAATCCCTCACCTGTAGGCAGAACAATATGCCCATCACCGGAAAGAATTTCCAGGTTTTTACGTGTCCGGGGATGAATCATCATATCTGCATCCATGGCCGGAGCGATCATCACAGGACAACGAGCTGCTAAAAAAACGGCTGTCAGAGCATTGTCGCATAATCCATGCGCCATTTTGGCCATCGTATTGGCAGTGGCGGGAGCGACAACCATTAAATCGGCCCAGGTGCCGAGTGATACATGTTCTGACCAGTTTTCATTCCAGAGTCCTTCAAAAACTTCCTGTCCTGAAAGAGAACTAAAAGTCAGGTTGCCTACAAAATGTGAGACAGAAGGGGTTGTTACCACCTTTACTTCAGCACCTGCTTTTTTGAGAAGTCTGAGGAGAAAAACAGCTTTATAAGCAGCAATACTCCCACTTACCCCCAGAATGATTTTTTTATTTTTTAGCATAATTAAAGAAAAAGCGAGCCATAAGACTCGCTATTTTATTTCACAAACCCTCTATTGATTAAAGGGTATTTTCATGTGGATCTTTAAAGTAAACATCCTCATCAAGGAATTGCTCAAGAGAAACCTGAGTGGCTTTAGGTTTTCTTTCATAAAAACGGCTGATTTCGATTTGCTCTTTATTTTCCATAACTTCTTCCAGGTTGTCGTAAGCCGGAGCAAATTCAGCAAGTTTTTGAGTTAATTCCTCTTTCACATCTGTAGTAATCTGATTGGCTCTTTTTCCAACAATTACCAGAGATTTATAAAGATTTCCAGAGAGGTCTCCTAATTTTTTTACGTCTACAGGCAGAAACTTGTCTTTCATATACAGTTAATGGTTAATTTTTTGTCTGTCTCAATTTAAAATAAATATACTATGATGCGCTATCCTCAGTTGCCAGAATTTTCCCCAGCTCTTTTTTGGATTTGGCGTAGGTATTTTCTGCGTCTCTCTTAAATAAACTGTTGGGATATTTGTCAATAAAATCCTCATACCACTCAATCGCATCAAGATAACGGTTTTTTTGTTTTGAAGAAATACTCATTTCAGCCAGACTATAAGCTGATTTGATCAACATAAAATGTGCTTCTTCACGATATCTCGAATCCGGATACTCTCTCATAAATACCTCGAAAGAAGTAACGGCAGCTTTATAATTTTCAGTATTGAAGTATAATTTTGCTGTTTCTATTTCTTTTCTTGCCAATCGTTCCCGCAAAGAACTCATCAATTCATTGCATTGATCCACCTTATCAGAAAAAGGATAAGTATTAATGAAAAGCTGAAACTGGTTGATTGCTTTTATGGAATAATTCTGATCGAGATAGAAAGGATCAGATTCAAGATAATAACAATACCCAATCATAAAAGTACATTCCGAGGTAAGATCATCATTAGGATAAAGCTGTGTAAACTGCTCGAAGTAATGTGCCCCCAGGATATAAAACCCGGAATTATATTTACTATAGGCATAGTGATAAAGGACGGTTTTGGCCCTTTCACTTCCTCTATATGTAGCTCTCAATTCTTCTAATAAGTATGAAGCTTTATCATACTCTCCTCTTTTATAAAAGTAAAAAGCAGCAGAGTCTTTCTGGGAAATAGTACCTTTTCTGGACCATTGAGTATATTTCTTATACTCTTTGGAACAGGAGGCAAAAGTCAACCAGACGAATATTCCTAAGATAGATATTTTTAAAAACCGGTTCATGGGTTGCAAATTTACATATTCACATTAAGAAATCATAGATTCCTTTGTCTTGTTAAAGAAATTAGATATAAAGAGATTGGCAAGGATTTTTTAATTTTGCGAATTCATACAACCGCAAGACGTATATAACATACCTTATGGTTGCAATAAAATTGTAAATCGCCTTGAAAAAAATTGACATATACATTACACGGCAATATCTGTATACCTTCCTTTTCATCCTCGGAATGGTCCTGGCGATTTGTTTGTTAGTAGATTTTGTGGAGAAGATTGATGAATTCATTGATAAAGATCCTCCAATAAACGAATTGATCTTTGATTATTATTTAAACTTTATCCCTTTCTGGGGAAATCTGCTGACTCCAATTTGTATTTATCTGGGTGTGATTTTTTTTACATCCCGGATGGCATCCCGTACAGAAATTATTCCCTTGTTAGGGTCTGGGGTTAGTTTTTACCGAATACTGGCTCCATATATTTTTACTTCTATTATCCTGGCCGGGGTTTCTTTTTATCTAAAAGCGTACCTCGTCCCTCAATCAACTGCCGAACGAATAGAGTTTGAATATAAATACCTTCGAAAGCGAAAAATATCGAGTAATAAACACATCCATAAAAAAATCGCTCAAGACACCTATATGTATATTAGTTATTATAATGAGCGGAAAAAGGAAGGTCTGACGTTTTCTCTTGAGCGATTTAAAGACGGAGACATTGCTACAAAAATCCAGGCAAAGAGAATTGTATGGGTTGATTCTACAGAAAGCTGGCTATTGCGTGATGCCAGAGTAAGACATATCAATGGACGCAAAGAATCCATGTCTTATCATCGGGTGATTGACACTACCTTTCTGATTACTCCGGACGATATTTATATTAAAGAGCAAAAGGCAGAAAGTATGACACTTCCTGACCTTATGACATACACCAAACTGGAGGAAATGAGAGGGTCGGATATTCTTAAAGAATTATATATAGAACGCTATCGCCGATACGCCGACCCGGTTTCGATTATTATTCTTACCCTGATCGGGTTTGCTATGTCAACCAGAAAATCGCGGGGAGGGATCGCTTTGCAAATTGGTCTGGGCCTTTTAATCTGTTTTATTTTTATTGCCCTTCTTTTTGCCGGGCAGGCTGTGGTCGGGGATAAATATCCTCCCTGGCTCGCCGTTTGGGCTCCGAATCTCATCTTTTTCCCAATATCGCTCGTTCTCCTACGGCTTACCCCTAAATAAATCAGGGTTTGGCGTTAGAAGGTAATTGTATTATGTTTACCTTTCATGTCTGACAATAATTATTTATATGTCTTCGTCAGCCGAAAAGCCGTTAAAGCTACGTATCCTTACGATTATTCTGCCAATCATTTATTTTTTGGCTTTTGGGCTAATTGGCTTTAGTGATACAGATCAGGGTTTTATCCAGGCGCTATCCTGGAGAGTAGTCAATGGGGAAGTTCCATATCTGGATTTCATTTATGTGCGCCCTCCTTTGAGCATTTATATGCACGCCATTCCTATGCTGATCTTTCCTGAACCTTTGGTTATTCCTGCGGAGCGTTTTCTTTTTTACCTTTTTATCGCACTAACCGTTTTCTGGACAACACGCACGCTTCAAGCCTATTTTGATTTCCATAAAATCGGGGTTTCGGTAGAATTGTTTTACGCACTGGCTTTCATCTTTTGTGTGCATAATTTCCCTCCCATGCCCTGGCATACGGTAGATGGTTTGCTATGGGCTTCCTTTGGCGCCAATCGCATAGCAAGAGGAAAGACTACTTTCCATCACAGTCTGGGTTTAATTGCTCTTTTTATGGCCGGGATGTGCAAACAGGCTTTTTACCCATTAATCATTATGGGGCCAGCTCTTTTATGGATTCTTCATGGTAGAAGAGCGTTTTTTCGGGGGCTACTCGGTGGTTACCTTCCCCTCCTTGCGGTTGTATCTTTGATTCTTATCAATATGCCCGAATGGGGAAAACTATTTGTAGCTCAAACCACCGCAAGCAGTAATCTGAATGACCTCATTGATACAGGTTTAATCGAATATATCAAACCCTTTTTCTTTGTTTCCCTTCCCCTTGTCTTTGCCTGGCGGTTTCACATTTTGTATGACTGGAAATACCTTCCCGTTAGCATATTTGGTTGTGTCTTTTTTGGCCTGCTAGGCCTGCATGTCTTCAAAGCGATGCAGACAAGTACCTATATTGGCCCTTCTTTTGGGTTTAGTCAGGGCTTTTTTCTTCTCGCAATTGGAATGGCTCTGAAGGATTTTTGGTTGAATAATAAAGCATCCTCTGTGCAAATTTTCCTGCTTCTGATTTCCTGGTGCACGGGGATCAGCTGGGGTTATGCAAACAATATGCTCTTTTTCGCTCCCATTCTATTTGGATTTATTTTTATTCTTTATCACGAACTAGGGCTTATTGTCCCTCGCTATTTTTTTGGTACCATTTGCATCCTGGTAGTTTGGATATTTGCCACTTTATATCAATATCCATACAGAGATAGTCCACGAAGCCAAATCAATCAATCGCCAGGTGAGTATTTTCCTGCATTTACCTATATTAAAACCGGAGATGAGTTTATAGAAAAAACGCGCGAATTTCACGAAATACATCAATCTTTTCAGGGAGCATTTACCATTCTCCCGGCTTTTCCTCTGGCCAGTTTTATCACTCATACGAATAATCCTCTATCAGTTGACTGGGCCCATAATGCAGAAGCCATTTACCATCAAAACCAGGAGTTACTTCAAAAAGAACTCGATCAACAGGCAAATTTTGTCCTGATCCAAAAAGACAAAATAAAAGAAGCCAATGATCCTCAACCTTATGGATCATTAATTACCGGGTATATTATTGATAACTGGGAAAAAGCCTGGGAGGGTACTTATTTCGTCGTATATCGCAAAACACAAAAAACAGATGAGCCCTAGAAAAGGCCCATCTGTCTTCAAAAGATATAAATTCTTTTATGCGTTTAGTTCTGTCAGAAGCTCATTCAACCGCTCTTTGGTCATTTTTCTAAACTTGACCTTCATTTTAATTTCCGGTCTGCTTTTGCTATTTTTCTTGGTATCTTTTTTCCGCTCCTTGATCAATTGGCCAGGCTGGAAGCTACGTTTAGCCAACCAGGGATTTCCCTGATCATCATATTGAATCGCTACCATGATCATATCTGTTTTGGCATCCAGATATTTCACTCGTGTTGCTTCATAATTTCTGATACTCTTTCCCTGCTTTTTGAGTGGGATATACGTTTTCACCACTTCCCCGACCACCATCACATTTGTTGTTTTCTCATATCTTCGTCCTTTTAACTTGACGAGGATATCCATTCCATTATCTTCAGGATCGGTATTTTGCGAATGATACAACGGACGGGCAACGGTATATCTACCAGGCTTATCCACTTTAAAAGTATAGGCTCTTTCGCGTCCTTTATAACCAACTACTACATCCTTTTGCTCATTCCAGGTTTGTACGGCATTAAATCCTGTACTTTCATCATCATCGGATTGTCCACGGCTACCTCTGTTTCGATTTCCTCCCCGGTTTCCGCCAGAACCTGAATATACAGCCATATCCGTATCTCTTCTTGTAGCGGGAAGATCTACTTCAAAATTCACATCCGGTTTGAAACGAGCGGGTCGACGGCCATCAGTAGCGTTAAACATAAACATCCCGGTAGCTTCCAAAGGCCCATCTTTTGAGATGGTAGGCATCTCATTCATGATCATATCTTTTCTAAAGAATAACTCTTTAAATTCAAAGGTAATCTCATCCGCATCGGTATCGAAAGCATCATTAGGAACAGTGATTTTTGTTCCTTCAGGAGCAATAATCACCGATTTGTGCAGAGGATTAATAAGAAAAGGAGTGTAATCACAGTAAATTGTGTCAACAATAACTACCGGGGCAACTTCTACAGGTTCAGTTATGACAAGTGCTGCAGAATCAATTTTATTTTTTTCCTCTTCTGAGACAAAAGGCTCATTAGAAAAAACAACAGCAATATCAGCCCTTCGGTTTTTCCGTCTTCCTGCATAGGTATCATTTGAAGACACTGGTTTGGAGGTGCCAAGCCCCGCATAATCAATCCTGCTTAGGTGAACCCCGTTTTCATTCATGTAAAGGGCAATTTCCTTGGCTCGGGCCTCAGACAAAGCAAGATTATAAGCAGGCGTACCAATACTATCGGTATGACCATATATTTGTACGAAAAATGAAGGATATTGAGAAAAATCACTGATTAGGGAGTCAATTTCTGCTTTGGACTCCGGTGTTATATTATGTCGATCGAATTGAAAATAAATTGTATCAATAATAAGCTGTTGAGCAAAGGCCCCCGCCATCGCAATAAACAGTACAATCAAAAGAGTCAACTTTTTCATAGCCAGTTAGTTTTTTTAGGGGTAGATAGATTTGCCTCCGAATATAGAGAAAATTATCCTTTGAGAAAACTAATTAGCAAAGTAGGAATAGATCAGGATGGTTGATTTACGCTTTTGGGCCAGTTTATCAGAAGGTTAATTCCCTTTCTGTTTAGCGTAAATGGCAAAAAAAGCCATGTTAGATTATGAAAGAAAATGTATATTTTTTTAATTCTGAAATTAAAAAAAATACTACAAATATTTATCGGAGATAGACCGAAACTTAGTCCCATCGAAGGGTTTGATAATATGATCATCCAAACCAGCCCCTTTAAATTCCTCTATTTTTTCAGGCATGGAGTGGGCAGTCAAAGCAATAATGGGAATATTTTTTCCATTTTCCATACCGCGAATAATCGGAGTAGCCTCCAAACCATCCATAATTGGCATCTCAATATCCATCAAAATTAAATCAAATAGTTCTTTTTTGACAATATCGATTGCTTCTTCGCCATTATTCACAGTCGAAACGATAAATCCTTCTTTTCCCAAAATATGTTGAGCAATCATTAAATTGACCTCATCGTCCTCGACGACCAGAATCTTTTTCCCACTATGCTGACTCATAGAAAACAAGCACGCCTTACCAATTATCTACAGGCTTTTTTGGTCTTGAGGAATTAAATTACAGTCTTTTAGAAGAATTACAAAACCAAATTTTACAACTCACAAGGTTCATTGGGCTGGCGGGCATTGTTTAGTTGTAATAAATATTCAGCACAAGAACTTAATCTTACTTTGCCAATTCCGGTATTGATAGATCCCAACACTCCGAGGATCACGGCATCTTCAGGGCCGTTAATATTAGAATACTCAGGGCGAATCGTATTCAGGTCAAGATATTTCGGATCGTTAGCCAGACGGTAATTGGCCAGGTTCTGATCCATGGCTGTAACCTCCACCCTAAAATCATCAGGAAGGTCATTCACATTCACATTACATCGGGTTGATTCAGTAAGGCCATAGGTGAGTATTTTTCCCGCTTCGGGTTTCAGCTGGTTATACAAAGACTGGAGAATAATTTTTTCTCTGAAAGTATAACAACGAGAAGAAGAGCTTCCGCCCCCTGCATTACAGCGAAAATTTTCGCTAAACATGGCTGTTGGTCCATAAACCGCCGTTTTAGATACTCCATTCTCTTTATAGTCGAGAAATACCCTCAATTCATAGCTGGCGCCTGTTCCTTTGGAAAATTCCAGTTTATATTCTCCTTCAATTGCTGCGGGTCTCAGACATCTTTGCTGACCGCCGGGGCCCCCTGGAACCGGTGAGATATTCTGAAAAGTCATATCTTCTGGAATAGAAGTAGACGCTATCAGTTCAAAATCGGCATTATCGGGCTTTGTAATACGCAATGAATATGTATTACCCGGAATAAGGGCGTTTGCGCCTGTTGTGTGAAACTGATATATAGTAGTAAAAGGATAGAAGATTCCGTCTTCCGGTTCTTTTACAATATCTGATACTTCCGTTGCTTTCCATTGATTCACGCCATCAGAAAGCACTACATTCAGTCCTTTCACACTCAAATCATTTTCTCTGGCGTAATCCAAAGCATTACTCTCAGGCAAATACCCACTGGATATCCGAATATTTTGTACACTGTCTTTAGGATTTAAAGTGCCAAATACCGCCCAGATATCCTTTTCAGGGGCGTTGAGTTCAACATCAATAGAACAGGAAGCAATCAAACTTGATGTCAAAATAACCACCCAAAGTTTGTATATATATATTTTCATTAAACTAAAAATTGATGAGTACGCTGATTTTTACGCGAATATGGAATTAATATTCTAATTTTACATAAATAATTTTTTCACTCAATTACTTAAAAAAAGAGAGAAAAGGAATGTCTACTGCAAAAAAACAAGTAAAACGCATTACCACTCATATCCTTCAGGCAATGAAAGAAAAGGGGGAAAAGATCTCTATGCTGACAGCATACGACTTTTCCATGGCAAGAATCATTGATGATGCGGGGATTGATGTAGTCCTGGTCGGAGATTCTGCTTCAAATGTGGTTCATGGCCATGAAACAACCCTTCCCATAACTATTGAGCAAATCATCGATCACGCCAGTGCAGTAGTAAGAGGGGTCAAAAGAGCATTGATTGTGGTAGATTTACCCTTTGGTTATTATCAGGGTGATTCAAAAAATGCACTGAAAAGCGCAATCAGAATCATGAAAGAATCAGGTGCGCATGCAATCAAAATGGAAGGAGGAGAATTTATCCTTGATTCAGTCCGAAGAATTGTCTCTGCCGGAATTCCTGTTATGGGGCATTTGGGCCTGATGCCTCAATCTATCTATAAATTTGGGACTTATACAGTAAGAGCCAAAGATCAAAGTGAAGCACAGAAATTAATCGCAGACGCCAAAGCACTTGAAAAAGCGGGTGCTTTTGGAATTGTACTGGAAAAAATCC
Organism: Bacteroidota bacterium; assembly: GCA_020438265.1. Taxonomy (GTDB): domain Bacteria; phylum Bacteroidota; class Bacteroidia; order J057; family J057; genus JAGQVA01. Next base: position 15,431 of record JAGQVA010000002.1, on the reverse strand, counting down.
CTCAGGAACTTGCCACAGAAGTAAGTAAATCGCTGGAAGTGCCTACCATTGGTATTGGAGCGGGTCCCGGGTGCGATGGACAGGTACTGGTATTACACGATATGCTCGGAATTAATAAAGATTTCAGCCCCCGGTTTTTGAGACGTTACGCCAATCTTTACGATATTATCAAAAATTCCGTCGCCCAGTATATAACAGATGTCAAAGCCCTCGATTTTCCTAATGAAAAAGAAGCTTATTAACCAGTATACCTGGGAAGATCTGGAAGTAGTATTTGAGGATAATCACCTGATCGTTATTAACAAACCTTCTGGTATGCCAACCCAGGAAGACAGCAGTCAGGATCCCGATGCTTTCTCTCTAACCAAAGACTATATTAAAAATAAATATAACAAACCAGGAAATGTATATCTGGGACTCCTTCACCGGCTTGACCGGCCCACAAGCGGTATCCTGGTTATGGCAAAAACCTCAAAAGCCGCTACCAGAATCTCAAAGCAGTTTTCTTCCCGAAGTATTCAGAAAACCTATTTTGCGATAACTGAAAAAACACCCTCCAAATCTGAGGGGATAATTATTAGTTATCTCAAACAGTTACAGGAAAAGAATATCATGCGGGCCCATTCTCAACCTGTAAAAGATGGAAAAAAGGCTGAACTCTCATATCAGGTTCTCAAAACACATAAAGGGAGGGCACTCTTAAAAATCAAACCTTTGACTGGCAGAAAACATCAAATCCGGGTCCAACTGGCCAGTATCGGTTGTGAAATCTGTGGCGATGTGAAGTACGGTCAAAAAACGCAATTCCTTCCAGACAAATCTATAGCCCTTTTGGCCAGAGAAATCGAGTTGGTTCATCCCACCCTTCAACAAAACATGCGCTTTACCGTAGATTTACCCTTAAGCAGGATCTGGGACAATTTCAGAGAAAATTGATTACCATAATGAATTGTTGTGTTTTTGAGATAATTTGAAAAAAGAAATAATTTAAAATTCACTCAATTACCCTTAATATTATCAAACTGCTATATATATTTGCAGTCCTGACGATTTTAAATTTGGCTATAATTAATGGAAGCTAAAGCGGAAAAATATATCTTACACGGAAAAGCTCTATTTGAAGGCAGGGATTTTGAAGCTGCCTATGCTCAACTCAGTCAGGCTATCTATATATTAGAGGAAGACGATACCAGCCTGTGGATGAATCCAGAGGAAATGGCAGAATTATACCTGTTACGCGGTTCAGCGCTCTATAAAGATAGCGAAGGAAAAATCTTTAATGACCCTGACCTTTTTGCTCAAATTATTGAGGATTATGACCAGGCGATTTCTTTTCAGCCAGACAATAGTTTGTATTACCGGATGCGGGGTTATTTGTATCTCAACTGTAAGTTTGAAGACTATAAACGCGAGGCAAAAGAAGATTTTAAAGCAGCAATTAACGCTAATAAAAACGATGCTCCGGCACACAGGCTGATGGGGGAAGCCTTGAGTAAAGAAGAAGAATATGAAAAAGCTATTTTCTATTTTACTCAGTCATTAGCCATTCAGAAAGAAGCTGAAATCTATATGCTAAGGGGTGTCTGTCATTTTCGCAAAGCCGTTCCGGATTTTACCTCTGCTGCGCAAGACTTTGGAGAAGCTCAGAAGCAACTACCCAAGCTGGAGGAATTGTATATCTGGCGGGCGCAGTGTTTTCAGGAACTGGGAGATTTTACATCTGCAATCGAGGAATATGATCGACTGGTAGAAATTGCACCAGGAAATGCGAGTCATTTAATTGATCGGGGAACGATCAAGTATGCGATTGATCCTGAAGACGCTTTTTCAGATTTCAACAAAGCACTTGAAATTACGGTCCATCCTCTGGCCCTTAATAATCGTGCTTATTATTATCTGCAACAAGGAGATTATGACTCTGCCATTGAAGACGCAAAAATGGCTTTGGAAGTGGATAGCAATTATTCCATTGCCTATGCTACTCTTGCAGAAATCTATGCAACCCAGGGAGACAGGGAAGCATTTTACCACTTTTTAGAATTGGCGAAGCAGCACTATTACGAAGATATTATAGATATAATGATGGAACCTGCGTTCGCACCTTATACAGCCGAACCCAGGTTCCTTAAAATTATCGGTAAAGATTGATATAGATTATCCTTTGGTTTTCTTGGGAGCCATGATCATAATCATTCTTCTCCCTTCCATTTTAGGATCCATCTCTACTTTTGCGTACTCGTCCAGCTCTTCAGCAAAACGATCAAGCATATCTTTTCCTCTTTCTTTGTAAATGATATTTCGCCCGCGAAATTGTACGTAAGCTTTGAGCTTATTGCCTTCACTCAAAAATTTCTGGGCGTGCTTCAGCTTGAAATTAAAGTCATGATCATCCGTATTAGGCCCAAAACGGATCTCTTTCATAACAACAGTATGCTGTTTCGCCTTATTTGCTTTTTCTCTTTTCTTCTGCTCATAGCGAAATTTAGAGTACTCCACAATTCGGCATACCGGTGGCTTGGCATTAGCAGCTACTTCAACTAAATCCAACCCTAATTGGTGGGCCATTTCACGGGCTTCTGATGATGAGTATATACCATCTTCCCTGCCCAGTTCATCCTTGAACTCTTCTAATCCTACAATTCTCACTTCAGGAACCCGGATCTCCATATTAATGCGGTGAGGTCTTTCGGGCTTCCTTCTTCCTCGGAAATTATTTGGTTTTGTTCTTCTCGGCAAATTATTTCTGTTAAATTAGTTTAATGTAAATAAATAATCTTAATTTGAATATACTCAAAAAAGGTAAATTAGCAAAAAATCAAGCATTCCCTTATCAAAAGCCAATACCTGACTTCCTGCCTGTTTATTATTTTCGATGACTAAAATAATATTTTTTATTTGAGAATTTCAGTTATTTCTGCCTGAAGATGAGAAATAAAATCATCTACCGGCATCGTGCCGATATCTCCTTCTTTTCTCTTCCTTACAGAGATGGTCCCGTTATTCACTTCCTGCTCTCCCATGACCAACATGTAGGGAAACTTTCCTAATTCCGCTTCGCGAATTTTTTTCCCTATTTTTTCATAACGGCCATCCACTTCGGCTCTAAAACCAGCCTCTGCAAGTTTCTTCTGCAAGTTTTCTGCCATATCATTAAACTTTTCAGCAATGGGCAGAATAATTGCCTGCGTAGGAGCCAACCAGATTGGAAAATCACCAGCAGTATGTTCAATTAATACCGCAACAAATCTTTCCAGAGATCCGAAAGGTGCACGGTGAATCATGACGGGGCGATGTTTTTCATTATCCGCACCAATATACTCCAGCTCAAATCGCTCTGGAAGCTGATAATCCAATTGAATGGTACCTAACTGCCATTCTCTGTGGAGGGCATCACTCACCATAAAATCGAGTTTAGGACCATAAAAAGCAGCCTCCCCGAGTTCTGTTACAGTATTCAAACCTCTCTCGTTCGCAGCTTCAATGATTGCTTGCTCTGCTTTGTCCCATTGTTCCGGTTTACCAAAGTACTTTTCTGGAGTTTCTGGATCACGCAGAGAAATCTGTGCTTTATAGTCCTGGAAATCAAGGATTTTAAAGATATAAAGGACAATATCAATTACTTTGATAAACTCTTCCTTCACCTGGTCAGGACGACAAAAAATATGCGCATCATCCTGGGTAAATCCTCTCACTCTGGTCAAACCATGAAGTTCGCCACTTTGTTCATAACGATATACAGTACCAAACTCGGCCAAACGAAGCGGCAGTTCTCTGTAAGAACGTGGTCGGGTTTTATAAATCTCACAGTGATGAGGACAGTTCATCGGTTTCAACATAAATTCTTCCCCTTCACTTGGAGTCTGAATAGGTTGAAACGAATCCTCGCCATATTTTTCATAATGACCAGAAGTCACATACAGTTCTTTCTTTCCAATATGAGGCGTAATGACTTGCTCGTAACCGCCTTTTTCCTGAACTTTTTTCAGGAAATCCACCAACGTCTCACGCAGACGGGTTCCTTTAGGCAACCACATAGGAAGCCCCATACCCACCTTTTGAGAAAAAGTGAATAATTCCAGTTCCTTCCCAATTTTTCGATGATCCCGTTTTTTAGCTTCTTCAAGCATTTCGAGATATTCATCCAGTTCTTTTTTCTTGGGGAAAGAAATCCCATAGATACGGGTCAATTGTGGATTATTCTCATTTCCTCTCCAATAAGCTCCTGCTGTATTGAGAATTTTAAATGCTTTGATACTTTTGGAATCAGGAACATGAGGACCTCTACACAGGTCTACAAAATTACCACTATAATAAAAGGTGATATTTCCATCGTCCAATCCTTCTATTAATTCTACTTTATAGTCGTTATTGATTCCCTGATAATGTTTGAGCGCGTCTGCCTTGGAAACTTCTTTTCTTTCAAAAGTTTCTCCAGACCGGGCCAGTTCGAGGAATTTCTTTTCGACTTTTTCAAAGTCATTGGCACCAAACTCATAATCCCCAAAATCAATATCGTAATAAAATCCACGGTCAATGGGAGGTCCGATACCGAGTTTTACCCCAGGGTAAAGGGATTCAATGGCTTCAGCCAGTATATGTGCAGACGAATGCCACATCGTCTTTTTTCCATCCAAATCATTCCAGGTCAGGATTTGCACTTTCGTATCTGTCGTTATAGGGCGATTGAGTTCAATAACTTCTCCATTGGCTTTAATAGATAAAGCCATTCTTGCCAGCCCTTCACTGATATCACGGGCAATTTCTCCTCCGGTCACCCCGCTGGGATATGATTTGGAGGAGCCGTCTGGTAAATGAATTTGAATACTTTCAGGCATAAATCTTTAAAATGTTTTTTGAGCGCGCTAAGATACTCAAAAGTTTTTAGTTTCGACTTTTTAGTTTTTTATATATGTATTTTTGAATTCATGTTTTTCGTTTTTCCCTTGATTTTGTTGGGGAAACACCCTAAAAATCAATCAGAGTTGTCCTTTTTTATTACCTTTGCTATATGGGAAATTATATCGTATCGGCGAGAAAGTATCGGCCTGGCACTTTTACCTCTGTGGTTGGGCAGGCTCATGTTACCAATACGCTGAAAAGTGCGATCCTCATGGATCAGTTGGCTCATGCGTTCCTTTTTTCAGGGCCACGAGGAGTAGGCAAAACTACCTGTGCAAGAATTCTGGCTAAAGCCATTAACTGCGAAAATCTTCAGGAAGATGGAGAACCTTGTAATGCCTGCGAATCCTGCGACTCTTATAATCAGGGCAAAAGCATCAATATCCACGAACTGGATGCTGCTTCCAATAACAGTGTAGATGATATTCGAAACCTCATCGAACAAACCCGATACGTCCCAACTGCCGGTAAAAAAAGTGTCTATATTATAGATGAGGTTCACATGCTTTCCCAGGCGGCTTTTAATGCCTTTCTTAAAACGCTGGAAGAACCGCCTGAGCACGTACTTTTTATTCTTGCAACCACAGAAAAGCACAAAATCCTTCCCACCATTCTTTCCCGCTGTCAAAAATTTGACTTCAGAAGAATACGGGTCGACGATATTGCCAATCATCTCGAATATATTTCTAAAGAAGAAGAAATTGAGTATGAATACGCGGCATTACAACAAATTGCCCTCAAAGCTGATGGAGCCCTAAGAGATGCCTTGAGTCTTTACGATCAGTTGGTCAGTTATTCGACCGGCGCACTTACTTTTCAGGCTGTACTTGAAAACCTCAATATTCTTGACTATGAATATTATTTCAAGGCAGTAGATCTCATCCAGGAGGCAAATCACGGGCAGTTATTGCTCGATTTGAATGAAGTTATCGAGAAAGGATTTGAAGCAAAGGATTTTATTGCCGGGCTGACTGAGCACTTCCGAAACCTGCTTATATGTCAGGAACCCCAAACGATCAAATTATTAGAGACTTCTGAAAATGTGAAGCAGAGATATGAAGAGCAAAGCAAAGCATTGAGTCCATCCTTTTTATTGAATGCTTTTCAAATGGTATCTGAGGCAGAGCAGCAAACCAAACGAGCGACACATCCCCGGCTTGTAGTAGAATTGGTGTTGATCAAACTGGCTCATTTGAATTCGGCTATCAATCTTGCCAGATTGAATCATACATCAGATCAACCTGAAAAAAAAAAGTTGATCCCCCGGTAAAAACGCCTTCCAATCCAGTTGCCAAGGAAACTTCTATTCAGTCTCCTCCAAAAACATTCACAACGAAGAAAGAAGAAGAACCCAAAGTGGTAGAGGAACCCAAAGTGAATAAACCGGTCACTGCAACCACCCAATCCGAAAATTCTTCCTCGAAACAGACTTATACAAAACTAAAAACCAATCTTTCCTCCAAGTTTAAATTATCCGACTCCTTTTCTCAAATGGAGGAAGTGCTGACTAAAAAAATTGAAGAAGAAAAAAAGAATCAGAATACGGAGGAAGAGTTCACCGGCTATGAAGTAAATCCATCCATTGAAGTAGATGCCTCGCGATTTTCCCAGGCACTTGACCAGTACATCGGAAAGCTCAAATCCGGTGGCCGTATGAACCTGGCTTCAGCACTGGAAAATGGCCGTTATGAATTTGAACACAATAAGTTCCGATTTTATACAGAAAATGAAATTCTCAAACAGATGCTGGAACGGGAAAGTGACCTTCTCCCCCATTTGCGCCAAATGACAGGTGTAAATGAGTTGTTTTGGGAATTACTCATCGATGAAACGCAAAAAGACAATCGCAAAAATATTCCCTATACGAATGAGGAAAAGCTGAAGGAGATGGGCAATAAAAACCCCAGTTTAAAAAAGCTCCAGGAAATATTCAAGACCAGAATTATTTATGATTAGAAGATTTTCTCAGAAATAACTTTCAGCGTTTGCGTTTTAATGATAAAAGTGTTTTTTTGTAAATATTCTCTTCTGATATTATTTCGATATCTGGCATTATCTTTTTGCGGAGAAAAAATCCTCTTCTAAATTTGAAGTTTACATTTTAAAAAATATTATATTTATTTATTCCAATAAGTTGTATATTACTGGCCAAAACTAATTCAACCCAATTTAAATACCCAATACTATGCACGATAATCAAGACGCAAAGGTTGACAAACTTGACCGGCTGGAGCAGAGTTTGTTTCAATTGAGTGAAGTGATTAACAAACACCAGGAAATGGTTCAGAAAAGGTTTAAGGTTTCTACAGTAGAAATCGACATTCTTAAACTCCTGGACATTGAAGGGGATAAAAAAATGAAGGATATCGGCGAACGCGTCAAGGTGAAACTCAGTAACCTTACCAATATTATCGATCGTCTGGAGTCCCAAAAACTAGTTAAGCGAATTAATTCCAAAACAGATCGCAGATCCATTTATGTACACATCTCAACAAAAGGGAAAAAACTGCTAACAGATCATGCCAATTTCCTCAGGGAATTATCTACACGTATGCATAGCCTAATGAAAGAAGACCAGTTTGGCATCCTGGTAGATGGGCTGGAAAAAATTTCTAAGGTTTCTTTGCCCGGAACATAATCTTTAGAACTTATTCTTCCATAAATCAGGCTTCCTGTTCAAATAAGGGTGCCTGATTTTTGTTTATTTATGCGTAAGTGTTGAGTACTTGAAGCAAATTGTTTATTTTAGATTTTAGTTGCAAAGATCGAATTAAAATTATCAATTTACCCTAATGAATCGTTTTCTCTGCATTCCTTTCTGTTTGATTACTATCGCATTGACTGGATTTGGTTTTCAAACAGATTACTCGGATAAACTTCTGACCGAGTCCAAACAATATCTTTTAGGTCTGAAAGATTTCTCCGCAAAGTTTTCCTACAGCCTGGAATCTGCACAAAGCCGAAAAATTGCCTATGACGGGGTTCTTAGCTATATGAGAGGCAAGTACACCCTAAAAATGAAAGATCACGATATTTATTTTGATGGGAAAAGACATACCATTTATATGGCTCAATTAAATCAATATCAAAAACTCGATCAAAATCCTACCCAAAGTGTTGGACTGGTTCAATATATGACCTATGTTTATTCCTGGCCTTCCAACAAAAAATACATGGGAGAAGAAATGCTCAATGAGGTCTCACACCACAAGGTAGAACTGGATATGACAGATCCCAAACTCCCTTATAAGAGAGCCATTTTATGGATGGACAAAGAAAGTAAACTCATCGTTAAGGTATCTTTTATTAATACCAAGAAAACAGTTACGACCTATGAATTCCACGAGATTGATATCAATGCTGGTCTGAGTGAAAGTGATTTTATTTTTGATCCCAAGAAATACGGAGCGACGGAATTTGATGAAGATTAAAAACATTTTTTTTATATACCTCATTCTTATACTTTTCTTTTTTACCGAATCAGGTTGCGGGGCCAAATCTGAATTACCCCCTCCCATTCTCACTAAAAAACAATTACAGGAAGCTATTATTCAGCGATTCGAAAAAGGAGAAACAACTGCACATAACTACGAAGTCCTTTTATCGGCTTTACCGTCTCTCATTTCCCCTTTTGATTCTGCAAATGATAAAGGTAGCCGACTGAATATCTCAGGTATAAGTTTCTCAGAAGCTTCCAGGAATTATTATTATTCTGATGACTATTCATTGATTGTGAATCTTTCAGATTACGCTACAGACAGTACGGCTTTTATGCATTTGTTTCACCGTTTTGAATCCGTTCAAAAAGACTCTTTCCCCCAATCCGCAGATACCCTTCATGTTCACGGTGGATTCGCCTGGATGTGGGACCAGAATGTTTCTGATCATTCTGTTCATCACTTTGAAGCGGGTATTGAAACCCGATACCATATCCATATCAAAACCAATCATCCCGAGGGGCAACAGTTATTAACCGAGGTATTTGAAGCTATAAACTGGGAGAAATTGCGGAAAAAATAAATCCCTCCAGGATTAAGTATGATTTCCTATTTGCACGAAGATCTTTTTATAATGAGAAATTTTCGATTTCCATACATTATGTCTATATTTACTATTACCCCTACAAAACACATACACTAAAGCTCTTTTGTTTGCTTATGAAACAAACAACACTGCACCTGCTCTTTTTCCTGTTTTTTATTGTATTTCTTTTAAGTGCAACCTCCCAATCTAATAAAGCTGAGGAACTCATTCAACAGTCCATTCAGTACACACTTTCTTTGAGCGATTTTGAAGCGACATTTAATTATCAGCATCTGAGTCTTTCCCGGAAGCAAGTCGAAAGCAAAGGAAAAATTCGTTTCAAAAACAGAAAATACGTCATTTATACTGAAGATAGTCACATATACTTTAATAATCAGAGCTATTGGGTGTATTTTCCAAAATACAACCAGTATATGAATTACGATAATAATCCCAGTCAGACAAAAAGTGTCTTCTCTCACATGAACTCTGCATTTACAGAAACCGGAACTCGCGAATATCAGGGGTTAGAAAATACTAAGGGAATCCAGGCGCATAAAATTTCGATAAGACCGACAAGCAAAACTGCGGATTTTAAACATGCCTATCTTTGGCTGCATACAAAGACACTTTTTCCCATTAAAGCTGTTTTTATTAACAAAAATGGCAGTGAAATCATCTATCAGTTTACAAATTTCCGACCGAACCAGGGTATATCTGATGCAGAGTTTGATTTCCAGCATGCCAGATACCCGGGGTCACAAAAAATTGAGGATAACGATTAAAATTAATCATTATCCTCATGCTCTTATCTAGCTTATAGCTATTATTTTGTTAAATCCACATTATAGAAATTCCATTCAAGTCCAGTCTGCAGAGATCCCTCAACAATATTAATATACCCCATTGTATCAGGAATTTTGGGAAACTCAATGGTAAATAAGATCGCTGTTTGGGGATCCAAACGAGAAGTTTGGGGGTAAAGGGAGATTCCCGATACATTGACCATTTTAAAGGTATTCTTTTTTGATCCTGTGCGATCAGTAATCATAAAAGTAGCTTTTTCAATGTCTCTGGGCGCCAGACTCACAAAATACGATTTCCCTTCACGATTGACTACTTTGAAGTTTACATACGTAGAACTTTGTGTAATGCGAATACTTTCAATCGTTATATAATTATGTGAAGTAGCTCCAACCGGGGGAGATTTATACAGTTTTCCTTTTCGGGGCACTCTTCTGCTTTCAAAAGGTTTGGTTTTAAACATATCGCTAATAAAATTCCCGTCATCGCTCTGATTTTTCGCCCTTATTTCCCGCAAATCAATCGCATTTTCTCTCTGCTCTCTGATATTCACTGATCTCAGATTATCAACCGGGCGGGTTCCAAAGTAATCGGTATTGCCACTCCATCCGCCCTGTCCTCTGTCACTCAATCGGGATGTAGTGTTGTTTCTATCATTAGAACTGCTATTATTGTCCAGACGATCAATCTGATAATTTCCTTCGCGCAGATTCTGGAGGTTTTGCTGAACGATTTTCAGATCGCTATCCAATCTTATGGCTTCATTAAAATCTCGCTGCGCATCCAGCTCTCGTCCCTGAAAAAGTCTGGCTGCTCCCCGGTTATTATAAATCATCGCATAAGCACTGGCAGACAATTCATCCGGGTCTGGCTCCAGAATAGTAATATTACCCTGACGGTAAATTCGCGTATTTTTCCTTCTTAAATTCTTTTGGTACTTCTTTTCCAGGGCAATGGTATAAGCCTTATCTGCCCGGACAAAATCCTGAAGAATAAAATATGCATTCCCCGCATATTCATAAACCCCCGGATAGTTGGAATTAATCCTGACTACCTGCTGAAAGCTTTTGATAGCCGCGACATAATCTCCTTCCCGATACTTTCTTAATCCGTCCTGCATATAGGATTGTGCACTTTGCCCTGAAACGGAAATCACAGCAAAAGCAAAAAAGACGAAGAAGAATGTTCTAAATATATTTTTACTCATTTTTTAGGCTGTTTCTGGTGTACAAATTTGATGCTTTAATTATATTCTTTAAGTTCTACATCCCAAAAGTCCCAGGAGTAGGGTCGGTCAGATTTTCCTTCGAGAATATGAAAAAACGTCACTTCATCATCAAGTTTCTCAAACTCAACGGTAAAAATTTTCGTTTCCCCGGGTCTTAATGGGTAAGGGCTATTAGGCCAGCCATTTAAGCTGGAGACGCTTTTCATTTTATATATTTTCTGGAAATTCCGATCGGTCAGGTAAAAGGCATCTGCGCTGTTTCTGCGGTCAATTTCAATCGGAAAAACCTTTCCGGTAATATTTTGAACAGCAAATGTAATCCGGGTTGAATTTTCAATAATCCGAACTCTCTCAATTGTGATATAGGGATCGTTTTGGCTCCCAATTAAAATCCTTCCTTTGTTATAATTGCGGTCATCAGGTTTGGTATTATTATTCTCGTTATTACCGGGCCAGGTTTCAAGCGTCTGGGTATTGACATCATCCTCGAATAAGGGATCATCCTGATGATAATTATTTGTATTTTCATCGATTAAATCCCAACCATTATTACCCTGGTTATTATTCTGATTATTATTATCCCAGGAAACAGGATTATTCAAATAGTCGCTTTCCTGAAAAGCCATTTCTCCCTGCTCGACTAATTTCCGATTCGCAATCTGAAGGTTGGTTTTAGCTCCCTGATGTTCCGGGTCAATTTGTAAAGCTTCATAAAAATAGGATGCAGCTGCCCGGTATTGTTTCAAATAGGCTGCCGAAACGCCCATACTATTGCGAAGCTCTGCATTGCGGGGATGTTGATCAGTCGCTTTTTCATAGTCAGCAAGGGCATAGTCATATTGCCCCATTTTGAAATATGACTCCCCCCTGAGCTCATACACTCTCTGGTGATTGGGATTCATATTAATGACCTGATCAAAAATACTTATTGCCGTTCGATAATTTCCCCCTTCATATTGTGCAAGTCCATCGAGAAATAATTTCTCGGCCTTGAACTCCTTAACTTTAGAAGTAGGTTGTGAAAGCAGGCATAGTGGAAGAATCGCAAGGGTATACAAAATTATTCTCTTCATGGTATAGTTTGTCTGGTTAGCATCTGAATTGAATGGCTCATAAATCGCCGGTTAAAGGTTATATTTATGATCAAATGAATGAATATTTTTTCACAGGTTAGTCAAGTGAGACGGGAAAGCTAATCGTGAAGCTAGGAAACTATTGGCTATTACACAACTATCGCTTTCTTCTTTTTCTAAACTTTTATTTATTTGTTTTAATCTAATATGTGTAAAATTATATAAAAAATGAAATATAAGAATGGAAAATACACGAAATAACTATTTGGATTTTAGAAAATACTTGTTTTAAATCGACCTCTTATATATAAAGATATCTATTTCGCTTTATTCCATAATTTCCACCTATGTTTCCAATCAGAGATACTATAGCCACCAGGCGATTTCCAATTGTCAATTGTATCCTTATCGCCCTGAATATATTGGCTTTCCTGTTTCAGATTTCTCTGGACGAACAAAGTCTGAATGTCCTTATTCAGACCTTTGGGATTGTACCCGAGTTGTATACAGATCCTCTGTTAAGAGCTCAGTATGGTGGAAACTTTTTGTTTTATATTCCTTTTTTTTCCAATATGTTTTTACACGGAGGCTGGCTTCATCTGATAGGTAATATCTGGACCTTATACATATTTGGAGATAATGTAGAAGACCGAATGGGGAAATTCAAATATCTGGCCTTTTACCTCCTCTGTGGAGTCCTTGCCAGCGCTACCCATATTTTATTCAACTGGGATTCTCCCATACCAGCCATTGGCGCATCGGGAGCTATTTCCGGTGTGATGGGAGCGTATATGTTTCTGTTTTCAAGCAGTAGAATCCTGATGTTGATTCCGATATTCTATATACCCTTTTTCTTCAGAATTCCAGCCTATGTTTATCTGGGATACTGGTTTCTCATTCAGTTTTTTAGTGGAGCCGGAGAAATTATTTCATCAGAAGTTTCCGGTGGAGTAGCATTTTGGGCACATATTGGCGGTTTTGTGGCAGGCGTAATCATTTATCGCTTTTTTACTGATAGAAACTACACTCCTCCCGAAACATTTCAATCACATAAAAGAGATCCCATATATATTTATCAGCGAGGAACCTAAATCCGTTCTTTCACCCAATGAATCATGGTATCGATAACCTCTTTTTTACCTGGTTCATTGTGAATCTCATGCAGCATTCCTTCCCAGGGTTTCCAGGTAATATCGCCGCCACCTGCCTTTTGCGCAAACTCCTCACTACTTTCACAAGAAGTAACCTGATCACCTGTTCCGTGCATAATTAGCAAAGGATGTTTCAGCTCAGCCGCATGCTCCAGCACCCAAAGACCTGCTTCATAAGAACCAAAAAAGAACACAGGGCTCATACTATCATGAACCATAGGATCTTCAGCATAACGGCGTACTTCCTCAGGATCGCTGGAGATACTTTCAGCAGGAAGTTTTGTAGGCTGAGTAAAACTGGGATAAATATTAATCATCACCTTTGCCAGGGTTAGCTGGGTAGTTGATGGTTTTATCTTCAGAGTCAGCCAGGGAGAAGTGGAAATAATTCCCTGAATGTCCGGATTTCTCTTAATTGCATAATTCAAAACAATTGCTCCCCCTGTGCTGTGTCCATATAAAAACCGGGGCACTCCGGGAAATCGGTTTTGAGCTTCCGTCAGCAGGTGCCCAATGCTGTCCAGCATCGCCTCATAGGAAGGGGCATGGCCTCTTTTGCCTTTCGTATGGCCATGGCCATAATGATCCAATGCCATAAAAGCGATTCCCTCCTTTACAAATGCTTCAGCGATATGTGCGTACCTCCCCGAATGGTCTCCATGGCCATGGGCATGACAAATCACAGCTTTGGGGGAAGAATCAGGCTCCCAGATTTGGGCAAAAATTTCTTGCCGATTGGATTGAAAAGTAAAAGTAGTATGTCCCATATCCGAATGTAGTCATATTGTTTGGGTTCTCAAAGTTGGAATTTTTCAGGGCTTATTCTAGCTTGCAGCGAATCTATTTTACAGTCCCTTTGACGGTTGCCAAACAACATGAATAAAACAATCCTTCGTTTAGCCATCCCAAATATTTTAAGTAATATTTCTGTACCGTTACTGGGTGTTGCAGACACGGCCCTGATGGGACGGATGGAATCGGAAATTTATATCGGAGCGATTGCACTGGGCAGCATTATTTTCAATTTTATTTACTGGGGTTTTTCCTTCCTGCGAATGGGAACGACAGGAATGACCGCTCAGGCTTTTGGGCAGAATAACCCCGCTGAAAGTGTTTCGATTCTGGGCAGAGCCTTACTCGTGGCAATGATCGGGAGTTTCCTCATTTTGATTAGTCAGGCAGGAATTGAATGGCTGAGTTTTGCGCTTATTGATGGCGATGAATCCGTCAAAATGCTGGCCCGGGAATACTTTTATATCCGTGTATATGCAGCTCCCGCAACACTGGGAATTTATGCCCTTCATGGCTGGCTTCTGGGCATGCAGAATGCCCGTTATCCGATGATTGTAGTCATCATCATCAATTGCGTTAATATCGCGCTCAATTTTGCATTTGTCATGGGACTGGACATGAAATCCGATGGTGTGGCCCTGGCTACCGTCATTGCTCAGTACATAGGTTTATTATTGAGTTTGTGGTTGGTATGGGGAAAATATCGTTCTTTTCTGACTCAGCTTAATATCAATAGCATCCTTTTTATCCCTGCCTTAAAAAGGTTTTTCACAGTCAATTCTGATATTTTCATTCGTACTATATGCCTGATTTTTACTCTTTCTTTCTTTACAGCCAAATCTTCCTCACTAAGCACGTTAACGCTTGCAGCCAATCAGGTTTTATTACAATTGTTTTACACGATGTCTTATGGGGTGGATGGATTTGCTTTTGCAGCTGAAAGTCTGGTAGGAAGATATATGGGAGAAAAGAACAATCAATCTCTAAGAGAGGCTATTAAATGGTTGTTTATCTGGGGAATGGGAATAGGCGTTGGAATTGGGTTGATTTACCTGTTTTTTGGAAAGCCAATTCTTTATGTATTTACCAACATTCCTGAAGTCATCCAAACTGCCTCTCCTTATATGAGCTGGATGATTGCAGTTTCTGTTACCGGAGCCCTGGCCTTTATGTGGGACGGCGTTTATATCGGTGCTACTGCAAGCAAGGCCATGCGTAACTCTATGCTAATGGCCACCTTGCTTGTGTTTCTTCCCACCTACTTTCTGACCTTTGAAACCTGGGGCAATCACGGTCTTTGGTTAGCAATGGTTTTATTTATGGTTGCGAGGAGTATTTCTCTAACCCTGATGGCGAGGAAGCATATTTTTTCATTAATAGGTGGGTGATGATTTAAAGGATGTGATTTTATCTTTTTTGATAAACAGCTTAGATAGACCTCTCCCGTTGGTCGAGGTGACG
>JAGQVA010000028.1 GCA_020438265.1 Bacteroidota bacterium | reverse complement strand
GACTTCTCCTTTGACTTGATATAATCTCTGCTCCCGGATAGTATTACCCGCAGAGATTATATCAAGTCAAAGGAGAAGTCTCTGTTTGACGATGGACAAGTTTTACCAGCACACGCCCCTGAGAACGGGTCATTTGTCGAAGATCATTCTCATAAGAACCAAACAGAGACTTCTCCTTTGACTTGATATAATCTCTGCGGGTAATACTATCCGGGAGCAGAGCCATTTCTTTTTCTACCTCGTTCAGAATATCCGAAACTTTTACTGCATAGGGGTACACCTTATGCACATTCCATCGCAAACGGGTAAATTTAGCAAGTCGCTTTTTCCCGCGTCGGATTTGCTGTTTGGAAGGCATTTTGGCAGTAATATCAATCCCCTCAATTTCTCCAATCATAAAGGTTTCCCCTTTGTAGGTATATACCCTGAATCTGCGGTCTACCCCATCATTCTCACCCACCTGGGCTATAGTAAAGTATCCGGTCAGCATAAAAATGCTCACCAAAAGCCAATTTTTTATATATGTTAACTGCATCATGTTTGTCTGCTAAAAATACAAATCGCATTCCACAAATACGAATCCTTATCATCATAGTTGCTCAACGAATAAGCAGATAAATTATTAATCCTCAACAATTAACTGACGATAAAGTTGAAAATTTTCCATATCGTAACAAACAAAAAGTATCTCATTCAGGCTCTCCGGGTTGGTTTCCAAAAAAGAATTTACGGCAGAAACAGCAACCTCTGCTGCACGGGTTTTGGGAAACCGGTAAATCCCTGTACTTATGTTTGGAAAAGCAATAGATATTGCCTGATTTTCGACAGCCAGGTTTAAACTATTGAGGTAACAATTGGAAAGTAATTGATCCATTTCATCCTTCTTTGCAGAATTCCAGACAGGGCCCACTGTATGAACCACATATTTTGCTGGCAATTTTCCTGCAGTGGTAATAACGGCTTCCCCCGTTTTACAACCTCCCTGGCGGGCCCATATTTTCATACAATCATCCAGAATCGCTTTTCCTCCTGCCCGATGAATAGCCCCATCTACTCCGCCTCCACCTAATAAACTGGAATTAGCGGCATTTACAATTACATCAACGTTGACTTTGGTAATATCCCCCTGAATGGTTTTTAACTTCGTCTTCATTGCATCAATTTAAGATAAAATCTTCAAATCTACCTGGATTCAATCCTTCGATTTTTGAGATTTTTCCAATTGGATAGCATCTGCCCCAATGAGTCCTAAATTATGCCCGTTCAGGAGAGTTCAATTGTCCAGGCTAGGTCTTATCAATACCTTTGAGTCTGATAATTACCCCTAAGGATGGAGATTGGAATTGTAAGCTTTTTTAACGTCGAACGCGGTTTTGGCCGCATTAAAACCCAGGACATACCCCATGGGGTATTTGTCCATTTTAGCGACGTAATCGGAGAAGCAAAAATTCTGGTGGAGAATGAACTGGTAGAATTTTCAGTCAAAGAAACAAAAAAAGGGCCCAAAGCCTGCCAGGTTTCCCGGATCACAGACCGTCTGAAAGGAACCATTAAAAACTTCAACAAAGGTTATGGATTTGTAGAAGAGTATGAGAGCGGTACAAAATACTTTCTCCATCACTCAGATGTTCAGGGAAATGGATTTAAACGGATTGAGTCAGAATTTGAAGTAGAATTTAGTCCTTTTGAGAGCGAAAAAGGCCTTCAGGCCAAAGAGGTAGTCATCATTGATACCCGGTTTCCACTGGAAAAATTTGCGAACCTGGGGAAACTCCAGCAACATCTGGAAAGCCTTGCCCAGCTTGCCCAACCAGAGAACTGGGATTATATTTCTCAACAAACCGGAAGTTATCCTGTCCTGCGCAATTATCTTCGTCAGACCTTTAAAAGACTGGAAGAAGAAGATAAAATAGAATATACCACTTCACCTGACGGAAAAGAATATGCCTGTTTTAATACCGGATTGGTAACTGAAAAACAGGAAGATATTTTCGCTTATTTTGTCCGCAGCAGACGCAAAAATTCTCCTGGCAGCTATATCAAATTCCCTAAATGGACACTCAGAAAATTTGAAAGAGAAAGTTATCGGGTCATGAGCTATTTCAGTCAGCAGCCACAGATTGCTAATTATATTTCCGATCCTACACATCTGGTCTACGACAGCTCAAAAAGGTTAATTCCCGACTATGAACATATCATTGACGACCGGGAAAAGCGCTTTCCCGAAGAATTTCGCCAGTGGGGGAAGCAGGAGCTGATTGCCCGCCTGAGAAATGCGATTTCTTTAGCCGAAAAAAGAGTGATGCGAAATTATAAGACTGCCATACCTCAATACTATGAGGGAAATATACAGCTACTTTTACCCCTTTGTCTTGAGATTCCTTCCCGAATTGACATGGCGCTGGTTGTAGCCAAAGAGCATGAGATTTACCGGGCTAATACCGTGATTCCTTTGGATTGGGCCTATCAGAATGCACGGTTGTTGGCTCCTCATGATCGTGGGTGGTTAAGGGAGTAATTAGCAAAAAATATTTTTTTGCTTTTATTTCGGATAAATTTGTCCGAAATAAAAAGTTTGCATAATTTTATATCTAAAATAAAAGTCATGTTCTCCAAAGCTTGTGAGTACGGAATACGCGCAATTGTCCACATATCCCTAAAATCAGAAAAGGGTATGAAGGTAAGTTTGAAAGAAATTTCTCATGCCATCAACTCTCCTGAAGCATTTACGGCCAAAATATTACAGCAATTAAGCAAAAATGATTTAATCCAGTCTTTTAAAGGACCTACAGGCGGATTTATTATGAGTCCCAAACAGTTGAAGCAGGTTATGCTCAGAGATGTAGTAAACACCATTGATGGCGATTCCATTTATACGGGCTGCGGGCTGGGCCTTGAACATTGCGACGCGACTAACCCTTGTCCCCTTCACAATGAATTTATGGAAATCAGAGAACAATTGCGATCAATGTTACAATCCACATCTATCCGGCAATTGAGTGATTCTCTCCGGCAAGGGGAAGCAATTTTAAAAAGATAATTTTTTTACTTCGATACCGGACAAAATTGTCCGAAAATAGATTTTTCTCACTAAGAAAATTAACAAATACTGATAATATGAAAATTTCAAAAGCCAATACAATTGGGGAAATTGTAGCTCAAAATTATCGGGCTGCTTCCGTTTTCAATTCCTACAAGATTGATTTTTGCTGCAAAGGAAACCGTAATCTGGAAGAGGTTTGTAATCAAAAGAATATTCCTTTGCCCAAAATACAGGAAGAATTACAAAATGCCATTCAATCCGATGACCCCAACCAGCCTGATTACAATCAATGGCCTATTGATTTAGTGATTGATATTATCGAAAAAAAACATCACCGATATGTAACCAATAAAATCCCTGAAATCAGCGCCTATCTCAAAAAAATATGTGCCGTTCATGGAGACAACCATCCTGAACTCATAGAAATCAAACATCTTTTTGACCAATCCGCAGGAGCCTTATCCATGCACATGAAAAAAGAAGAATTAATCTTATTCCCATTTGCAAGAAAGCTGGTAAAAATGAAAGCAGGCGAATCAAATGCCATGGAATCTGCCCCATTTGGCTCGGTAAATAATCCGATCAATATGATGCTTCATGAACACGACACTGAAGGCGAACGATTTCGGCAAATTGCAGCCTTAACCAATGAATATTCACCTCCTGCGGGCGCATGCACTACCTATCGTGTCACCTTTAGCATGTTAAAAGAATTTGAAGAAGATCTTCATTTGCATATCCATTTGGAGAATAATATTGTTTTCCCAAAAGTGGCTGAACTAGAGAAAGAACTGGGCCATGCCTAAACCCATAAAACGCCATATTGGGCTCCAAAATCTTAGTCGGGAGCATCATCACGGTCTACTCCTTTCATGGAAGATAAGAAAAGGCTTTGACCAAAAGATAGAACCAGGAAGAATAAAAACATATTCCGACTGGTTCTATCTGAAGTTTCTTGTGCCTCATTTTCTCCTAGAAGAAAAGCATATTTTTCCTTTATTGGGTGATGATCATAAAATGGTTAAAAGAGCATTAAGAGAACATCGCCGTCTAAAACGACTCTTTAACGCTAAGGAAAACGTAGAGAAAAATCTACTTCTGATTGAGGAGGAACTTGTTGGTCATATTCGGTTTGAAGAAAGAGTACTATTCAACGAAATTCAAACTGTTGCTGATGAAATACAACTCTTGGAGATTCAAAACATCCATCAGGATAAAACTGAAGAAAACCCGGACAATTGGCCAGATCAATTTTGGGTAATTTAAAAAAATTAGAATCAAAATCATGAAATTAAAGGCTGGTGATATATTTATCCTACCCGAAAGCAAAATCGAATTTACCTGGAAGGAGTTATTATCCCTGCCTCTTAACATGAAGGGAATCTCTTCAATCCAAAGCCAGTTAAACCTTGTTTATCAGAGAGATAGGGAAAACACCTGTCTTGCCAATTCCAGTGAAGTTCGTCATGAATTTAGAACGAGCTTTACGAAGAGTGAACTAATAACATATATTTTTTCATTGGCATCGAAGAATACGATCAATACTCATCAAACAGAAATCTTTTTTCCCAATAACAGTGATGATTTTTGGCTATTGGTGAATTCAGGTAATTGAAGAACTGGATTTTCAGAGAACGTTTTGGACTTTTGTCATAGGGTATATGTAAAATTTTTGGTTACTTTTATTCCCTCTGAACAAATTATGTCCTACTACTAACTCTAACATATGATCCAATTCCTTAGCTTCCTGCTTTTCACCGCCTTCGTAGCCGCTTATGCCTCCTGGCAACTCCGCAAAGACAAACTCAATACCAAAGATGGTTTTTTCCTTGGAGGGCGAAGCCTGACCGGCATTGTCATCGCAGGATCCATGTTATTGACCAATATTTCCACCGAACATCTAATTGGGATGAATGGATCGGCTTATAAAAACGGAGCGATTATCATTGCCTGGGAGGTTACTTCGGCATTGGCGCTGGTGGTAGCGGCACTGTATTTTATCCCCCGGTATTTGAAAATGGGGCTTACAACAATTCCTGAGTTTTTGGAAAAGCGGTTTGATGGGATGACCCGGACTTTCATCGCCCTGTTATTGATTATTTCTTTTGTTTCTACCCTTCTGCCCATTGTGCTTTATACAGGAGCGATTAATATTGAAAGCATTTTTGAAATTTCCGATTTACTGAATGTCACCAAACAACAAGGTCTCTGGTTAACAGTCCTGGTAGTAGGAATTATCGGTGCGGTGTATGCCATTTTTGGGGGATTAAAAATGGTAGCTCATACTGATACCATCAATGGTTATGGGCTTTTGATTGCAGGTTTAGCCATTCCGCTTTTGGCCCTGCTCGATATTGGTGGTGGTAATGCCTGGGAGGGACTGATAAAAGTATTTGAGAATGCTCCGGAAAAATTTAATGTGGTGAGTAGAGAGCCATCTGTTGGACCAGGAGCCAGAGAGGCTATTCTTCCTTTTAGCGTATTATTTACCGGACTGATTATCAACCAATTGTACTTCTGGACCATGCACCAGTCTATCATTCAGCGAGCGCTGGGGGCAGTAAGTTTGAAAGAAGCTCAAAAGGGTCTGCTTTATACAGGAGTTTTGAAGATTCTGATCCCACTGGTCATCATTCTTCCGGGCATTATCGGGTTTTATTATTTTGGAGACTCTCTTTATGATAGTCCTGATACCGTATATCCGGCCCTTGTCAAAAGGGTTTTACCTATTTGGCTGACAGGATTCTTTGTTGCAGTGGTCATGGGAGCCATTCTTAGTACGTTCAACAGCGCACTTAATAGTGCCGCCACTATTTTCAGTCTGGGGATTTACCAAAAATATATCGAAAAGAAAGCTGACGAGAAGAAACTGGTTTGGATTGGAAGGCTTACTTCCACGGTCCTTGCCATTTTTGCCATTGGCGTAGCTCCTTTTGTAGCAAATGCGCCAGCAGGGCTTTATCAGCTATTGCAGCAATTAAACGGGATCTTTTTTGTTCCGATGGCGACAGTGATTTTGGCGGGATTTTTCTTTCCGAAAGTTTCCCCCACCGGAGCGAAAGCAGGGCTTTTATTTGGTCTTGTTTTTTATATTCTGGTGGATTTAATTCTCAAAATAGAATTACATTTTATTCATATCTGGGGAATCGAATTCATTCTGAATGTAGCGGTTATGCATGCTGTTTCGGCTTTTTCTCCAAGGACCCATTCCTTCACAATCACAGATGTGGGAGTTGTGGATATGAAGGAATGGAAATATGCGAAAGGTCTCAGCGTGATTCTGGTAGTGATTACTTTGGCAATTTACATTTTGCTGGGTAGTGTAGGTTAAAGGTCAATTACCTTAAAATATTCTTTATCAAATATCCGGAAATACAACCAATGAGGGTAAACTTCAAAATATGGAATAAATTTTCGGATATTCTTTTTCTCTGACTCATTATAAGCCCGGAGATAAGCCATTTTGTGAGAAGATTCTGAAATAATATCCACCTGAACATTTGGTTCGGGCTGGCCTTCAACCTGATACACTTCCTGTGCAGTATGGTAGGAGCTGGGATATCCCCATTTGTCCATTTGCGCTTTTAAACGGTCAAAGGTCTTCTTTTCCTGAGAATTTGGAAAAACTGACTGGTAAATCCGTTTTACCTCCACTGAATCCGTCTGGGAAAGTTCCAGCACCAATGAGCTGATAAACACATGGTCGGGATGTCCATATCCGCCTATATCACTGTCAAGGGTAAAAATAATCTCTGGTTGGAAATCTCTGATGGCCTGGATCACACCTTTCGCAGTTTTCTCCCGATTAAAAACCTGATCAAACTGCTCTTTTTCAAAGGGCATCCATGCATATTCCAAAGAGTCTTGCGAATGACGGTACCTTTCCCCTTCTAAATTAATAAACCCAGCCTCATTCATAATATTTTTCGTGGCAGCAACATGCGTCTGATCACGCGTGGGAGCACCACTTTCAAAGCAGATTTGCCGAACTGTCCAGCCCTGACTCTTCAACTTTGAAAGTGTGCCTGACATGGCGCAAATATCGTCATCATGAGCCACAATGGCCATGGCTCTTTTATTGCCTGAATTGGAGGAAAAATGTTCTTCGGGGAATGTTTCTGAAGGAGTGAAGGAAAGAACATGTATAAGGTGGCCTGAGATTCCAACCACAATTAACATAATGAGAAAGAAGAAAATTCGGGTTATTTTTTTCATACCTGTTGGAGAGAATTATCTTTTGTGTAAAAGAATAATGGATATCGTTCCAAAAGATACAAGGACAAATTTCTTTTTTTCCCACGCAGAGTGCGCTGAGTTAGGGCGATTGCATCACCCCCCCAAAATATTTTCAAGATAAACTAAATTCAAAGCAGCCCTAAATCTTCTTTTGTTCAGGGAGAGTTTATCTTTCATTTGGGCCACCCTCTGTAGGGCAATTTTTCTCAGCGCGCTGAGATTCTGCGGTCCCCAATCTTTGGAAGCTCTTGAGGCATCTTCTTTAAATGTCATATCTAAGTGCCAATGCAAATGATTTTCAATTCCCCAATGCCCTCTGACCAGGGCGTTATAGTACCGAGGGGAGGGTTCTTTCTCCGAAGAAATATAATAACGCGTTTCGGTAGAAAGTTCTTTGCCTTTGGGCTGCCTGTTAGCCACGACCTTGACCAGGGTTTGGAGGTTTTTCCAAGGCTCAGCCTTCTGAGGGTTGAGCATGTGAACCTGTGATAAGATCTGACAACTTCGCTGTTCATCCCTTCCATGTGCATATACCCACTTTTCCTCAAAGGTCTGTGTATGGGCGGATTGAAATCGGAAACTATCTTCAATTTCCTCCAGTAAGCCTGCCTGATTTCCCTTGACTGCCAACAGATAATCAGCCTCCTTATCAATGATTAACTCGGCGATCTCCCGTTGACAACCGATCGCATCAATCGTTACCACACTGCCCGAAATATCGAGCTTGTTTAATAGATTGGGAATGGCCTTGATTTCATTACTTTTATGTCCTACTTTTTCCTGGCCGATGCACACTCGATTTTCTCCTACCCAGGCATTGAGAATGTATAACCCCTCAGCTCCCAGACCTTTGGGGGAGGCCCCGCGAAGTTTTTTACCATCTAAGCACAGTTGTTTTTCTTCCAAATGATCCAATAAAGACTTCCCATCTTTCCCTAGACAGCTTTCCAACTCACCTGGTTCCAGGATACGAAAGACTCGATTGAAAGTATCGTGAGAGGGAATCCCATTAGATAAATCCACTTTTTCCTTGAGCCAATCATAACGTTGCTGGGCGAATTCGGCCATATCGGTATAATCTTCCCCATGAGATAGAAGCGTACAGAGACTGATAAATAGGATACTGCTTAGCTCATGGCGCGTTCGATAGGGATCTCGCGGATCGGAAACCCCGCTGAAGATCTCCAGGATGCTTTTTGACTTGTCTGATTTCATAAGACAAGTCTAAGCACTTCCTGGCATTTTTTGCTTATTTTTGTCCCTAAATATTTCGGTAGGGTGATGCAATCGCCCTAAGAAGAAACCCTTTTTCTTGACGATTCAATGAATAATATCGAAGCAGCTCAGGACCTGGGAATTCATACCCACTGGATTGAAACCTATGATGATTTTGAAGAAATGATGAACATTTACGCCGGGAAAAATGTACCCTCATGACTGATTTTAAAGACCATTTTTCCCCACAGTCTGATGATTACGCCAAATATCGTCCTGGTTATCCGAGTATGCTTTTTGAGGTTATTCTTGATCATGTAAATGATTTCGATCTTGCCTGGGATTGTGCAACGGGGAATGGACAGGCTGCCAGGGAATTGGCTCCACATTTTAGCCAGGTTTTTGCTACCGATGCCAGCGAAAAACAAATTGCTAATGCGCACCCGATTTCTAATGTTGAATTTTTGGTCAGCCCGGCTGAGAATACGCCCTTTCAGGATCATTCCTTTGATTTGATCACCGTAGCGCAGGCGGCACACTGGTTTGATTTGTCTGCATTTTACCGCGAGGTAAAAAGAGTCATGAAACCGGGAGGTATTTTAGCCATGTGGACCTACACCTTATTCGAAACCGTTCCGAAGATTAATCGCATTATTGAAGAGTTTTACTTCGAGGTCGTTTTTAAATATTGGCCACCGGAAAGGCGCCTGGTTGAAGCAGGTTATAGTACCTTGTATTTTCCCTTTGAACCGATTAAAATACCAGATTTTTATATGTATATGAACTGGAATTATGAAGAAATGATTGGTTATCTCAATACCTGGTCGGCAGTCAAAAATTATCGCCAGGAGAAACATGAAGACCCCATTGATTTAATTGATGGAAAGTTACAAGCTGTGTGGGGAAATCCTGAAACGAGGTATCGCCTTAAGTGGGAAATTCCTATGTTGGTAACGAGGATTGGGTGAAAAAATATTTAACCCAGTTTCTCCCCCAAAACTTCCCAAACCCTTCTTCGCATTTCCGGCACAACTTCTTCCTCAAACCAGGGATTCCTTCTTCTCCACATCAGATTTCTGGGAGAAGGGTGGGGGAGTGGAAATATTCCCAGATCAATGTATTCCTTCCAGGCTTTAACTGTTTCTGTCAGATTTTTTTTGCGCTTGTCTCCTAAGAAATATTTCATTGCGTATTGTCCCAGGACCAGCGTATATCGAATGTCCTTTAATTGATTGAGGAGTTTTTCGTGCCAGAGTTCAGCACATTCGGGTCTTGGAGGAAGATCCCCTCCTTTTCCTTTACCGGGATAACAAAAACCCATGGGAATAATGGCGATATGGGTTTCATCGTAAAATAATTCATTCTCCATATCCAGCCACTCGCGCAGTTTGCGACCGCTCTGATCATCCCAGGGAATGCCGGACGCATGTACTTTTGTTCCGGGAGCCTGTCCGACAATGAGAATCGAAGATGTCTGAGAAGCCCTTAAAACGGGCCTGGGACCCAGAGGTAAAAATGGTTCACAGTGCCTGCAGGCGCGAATCTCGGTTAAGAGTTGGTCTAGCATACAAACCCTAGATTTTTCCTACCCTGCGCTGATGCCTTCCACCTTCAAATTCGGTATTGAGAAAAATATCCAATAGTTTTTTTGCATAGTCGAGATCAATAAAACGGGAAGGAAGGCAAAGCACATTTGCATTATTGTGCTGGCGGGCCAGAGCTGAAATTTCTTCATTCCAAACCAAGGCTGCTCTTACTCCAGCGTGTTTATTGGTCGTGATACACATACCCTGCCCACTACCGCAAACAGAAACACCAAAGGGATAGGTCCCGTCAGCAACGGCAGTCGCCAGTGGATGCGCATAATCAGGGTAATCGGTTGATTCGGGAGAGTTGGTTCCATAATCGGTCACCTCATACCCTTTTTCTTCCAGATATGTTTTTAAGGCTTCTTTATATTCAAATCCTGCGTGGTCCGCTGCGATGGCAATTTTCATTGTGAATGATTTTTGTAAATAAGCGTTTGGCTATTGGCTATTGGCTTTTAGCCTTTAGCCTTTAGCTGTTGGCAAGCAGAGCTAATAGCCAATAGCTAAAAGCCAACAGCCAACGGCTAACTATTTAATTCTTTTTCTCTTTTGCGATTCACTACACGAGAAATTCTGATACTGACCTGGTATAGAATTAATAATGGGATAAAAATCAGAACCTGAGTAATCCAATCGGGAGGAGTAATCATTGCCGCCAAAACCAGGAGAATAACAATTGCATGACGGCGGTATTGGATCATAAACTCAGGGGTAATCAGGCCAATTTTAGAGAGATAATACACTAAAATAGGCATTTCAAAAATCAGCCCCCCGCCAATAGCAATCTGAGTGACCATCGCAATGACGTTCCCGATTTTCCACTGGTTAGTGATTTCAGCGGAAAGGCTATAGTTGGCCAGAAACTGAACGGAGAATGGAAGCACAATGTAATAGGAGAAAGCGACTCCCATGAAAAACAAAATGCTCATTATCAGTACATTTCCGCGAAGCCCCTGCTGTTCTTCTTTTTTCAGACCAGGTTTGATAAACCTCCACATTTCCCAAATAAAGTAGGGAAAGGAGATAATGAAACCCACGATAAGGGAAATACTGATTGACTTCAGGAATTGCTCATAGGGAGAAATCGCGATAAGTTGTACCGGAATTTTATCAAAACAAAGGGAGTCATTAAACTGGCAAAGGAGTTTATGAAGCGGAAACTCATTGCTGAAAGCAGCCAGAATTACCTCGTCCAGAAACCATTGAATATTCGCAAAAACCGCAATCGCAAACACCAGAATTGCAGCAAAACTCCTGATCAGGTGCCATCTCAATTCTTCCAGGTGTTCAAGAAAAGACATTTCCTTTTCGGTTGTCCCGTCTTTTTTCTCATCTTTTCCGTTAGAGCTAGAGCTTCTAAATTCTTTAAACTTACTAATCAGTCCCATATATCATTCTTAAGTAACAGCGATGTTAAGTACAAATTTATTAAAATGAAATAGTAATCAAAGAATAATCATTTTGTGTAGGATTTCCCATACCGATCAGTACCATTTCAAAATTACTCACCATTCCGGATCTGGCAGGAAAAAAGAGATAATTGGTAGCCTCATTGGAAGCCAGCATTTTATCTTTTCTTTTGCCAGTTTTCATTTCAATTGAGGTGCATAATAATTGTCCAGCTGCTCCTCTCTCGGTCAAATATACTAATCTCAGACGATTTCTCGACACTCCTGAAACATAAGACATAAAGGCATCTGATTGCGAATCCCGCTGTCTTTTATTGATGATCCTGCTCCAGGTGACGCTACCGTCTTTGGTGTCAAATCCTACACATCCGAGATCATAATAATAAAGCTTCTGTTTGGTTTTATAATGTTCTTCCAGAATCAGTGCACAATAGTCTTCATCTACAACTAATTCGGAGAGGTTAAAGTTAGAACCTTCTTCTTCATATTGTTTAATCCATCCTGAAGGAATTGCAGAGATTGAATCTGCTTTAATGGTTAAAATATCGCGATTATCTTTATCCCTTGTATATCTTTTCAGGAAAAGATGGGTCCAGTTTCTCGTGATTCCTTCAGTCCCCAATTTGCTACCGTTTTTGATTCCCTCCTCTTCATCCTTTGACAATACGCCGGCTATGACGATATCTCCTCCTCTCAAAAAAGCAAAATGAGATTTCATAATATCAGCCTCCTCATCCACGTGAACAACCTCTGTCAGGAAGGTTTCCTTTTCTGCCTGGTAACGCAACATAATGATTGGCTTCTTTTCCCTTCGGTTTAAAAAGGGAACATCTGGCTCAAGCAAAAAGTAAACCTCACCCCGGTCGTCAATCTTTAGTTCATTGACTCTGTAGTTCTCATTAAGATTTGGAATGGTAATTTCCTTTTCCCAGACTTTATCTCCGTCGCCATTCCACACAGTAACATAATTGATTTCTTTTTTGAAATCCTGGCCCATCCACACCATATATTTTGTCCGTGGAGATACTTCCAACCACTCCAGGTAGTCCTTTTTGGGTCTTTTTTTGAAATTGGAAATTTTAACTGGCTCTGTCGTTTTGGATTGTCCGTCCAGATCATAAAACCTGCCTACAGTATGAACCGTTTTATCATCTTCCTTAAACTGCAGACCAATTACTGCATAAGATTTTTCCAGCCTCACCAAATCCTTCACCTCCATAGGTTCAAATCCTTCGTTTGTCACTGGCCTGAACCAGTGCTCTACATAATCCCTGATTCCATAACTTTGGATATAATAATTGTCAATCCGCCGTTTTTCTTTACCCTCAGCCCAGAACTCCAGATAGACAAATTTGTTTTCTGTACCCGGGGCTATTTTAACAGGATAACCTGCTTCGAATACACTATACCCTTCCACAGGGAAAACCTGTTCGGTTGCAATAAACTGTGCCTTTACGGGTAAGGTAAACAGGCAAAACAGGATGATAATGAGGCTTCGAAAACTGATTTGTATCAACATGGCAAAACAATACTGAGGGTTAGACAAGGAATCGTGGTAGCTATTACTGTTCTACCACTGAAACATCGGGAACTGGTTCATAAACTCGTTCACTTCATGTTTAACGGATAAGATTACCGATTCATTATCAGGGCTGGTAAGTACCTTGTCGATCAGCCCGGCAATAACTGCCATGTGCTCCTCTTTCAGGCCTCGGGTAGTAAGGGCGGGAGTTCCCAGACGCATACCACTGGTTACCATTGGGCTTTCTGTATCGAAAGGCACCATATTTTTGTTGATTGTGATATCGGCCTTTACCAGTGTATCCTCAGCCAGTTTTCCAGTGACTCCTTTATTGCGAAGATCAATCAGCATAGAATGGTTGTCTGTGCCTCCTGAGATAACACCATAACCCAGTTCTACCATCGCATCGGCCAGAGCCGCCGCATTTTTGATCACTTGTTTGGAATAGGTAGTAAATTCAGGTCTCAGGGCTTCCCCAAATGCAACTGCTTTTGCAGCGATAATATGCATCAATGGACCTCCCTGTGTACCGGGAAATACTGCGCTGTCCAGGATCGATCCCATTCTTCTGACTGTTCCTTTTTGTGTGGTAAGGCCCATCGGGTTGGGTTTGTTTTCTCCAACCATGATCAATCCTCCTCTGATTCCACGCAGGGTTTTGTGCGTGGTAGTTGTAACTACATCACAATAGGGAAGAGGATCTTTCAATAATTTGGTAGCAATCAGACCCGCCGGGTGAGAGATATCGGCCATTAATACTGCGCCAGTTTCATCGGCAATTTCTCTGAATATTTCGTATTCCCAATCTCTTGAATAACTACTTGCACCAACAATGATCAATTTGGGTTTTTCCTTAAGGGCGTTATCCCTCACCTGATCCATATCAATCCTTCCGGTCTCTTTACTCACTCCGTAAAAAACCGGACGATAGAGTTTTCCCGAAAAATTGACAGGTGAGCCATGAGTCAAATGACCTCCATGCGAAAGATTAAATCCCATAATCGTATCTCCGGGATTCACTACAGCCAGCATCACAGCTGCATTTGCCTGCGCACCTGAATGAGGCTGAACATTCACCCATGAAGCGCCAAATAGTTCCTTAATACGTTCTCTGGCCAGGTCTTCTACTTCATCGACATGCTGACAGCCGCCGTAATATCTTTTTCCTGGAAGACCTTCTGCGTATTTATTTGTAAGGCAACTGCCTGCAGCTTCCATGACATCTTCACTGACAAAGTTCTCTGATGCAATCAGCTCAATGCCTTCTTTCTGCCTGATTTCCTCTTTTTTGATCATATCAAAAACTGCGTCGCGAACTGATGCGGAAGTGGATTGGGATTGGGACATATCTCTATTTTTGAATTTATTTTTCCGAGTGTAAATATCCGTAGTTATTCCCCAAAAACAAAAATTCCAACGGCGAATCGAAGTTGATTTTCCGTTGGAATTTTTTACAAAAAGGAAAAAGTTATAGATTTTCCAATTTCTCCATCATTTTATCGTAAATCGGATCTACAAAGAATAGGAAACCAATACCCAGCCCTAAAAAAAGAGGTAATGGAGCGTCGATTGTAGCAGTAATTCCTATTCCGGTAAACATGCTAAACAGAAAAAAAGCCCAGCCATACTTATTCTTACGGTAGGTTCTCTCAACTGGCTTTTTTCGCCTTCTCCTCTGGGTTTGGGTATCCTCAGAAATATACTCTTGCTGATAGTTCTTTGGGATTCTTACCTCAGCTTCAGC
This sequence comes from Bacteroidota bacterium, assembly GCA_020438265.1. Lineage (GTDB taxonomy): Bacteria > Bacteroidota > Bacteroidia > J057 > J057 > JAGQVA01. Next base: position 3,695 of record JAGQVA010000028.1, on the reverse strand, counting down.
ATCATAATTAGTATCGTCCATTCCATGGTCATCCTCAAAGACATCGACTTCGACAACTTCGAATTTTTCATTCGGATCGTTGAATTCTGTTGGCATAAGCTTTTTATAAATGGTTGATTCGGATTAAAGATACGAAAAAGAGGATAAAAGTTGTAAAGGGCTCATTGATTAATCATGCGAATACGAAAATTAAACCTTTAGCCTTTTATACTGTCTAATAAATCTCAATCGAAAACTGGATGAAAGACAATGATAACCTCCTTCAGGTAAAACACCTGCTTTTGCGGGCGGGTTTTGGGCCTGATTTGGCCGAATGGGAAAAGGTCAAAAATAAAAACCCTCATTCTCTGGTGGATCAAATGATTCATAATGCTAAGAAAATCAATGGATTGGGTGTTTTGTCGGATTCTCTGCCTTCCAAATCCGAGTTTATGAATATGAACCGTGAAGAGAAGGAGGAAATGGTGAAAAACAGTCGCCAAAAGCTCAAAACGTTAAATGCAGCCTGGATTTCACAAATGGCAAATAGCTCTGCCCAGCTCCGCGAAAAGATGACTTTCTTCTGGCATGATCATTTTGCATGCAGAATCAATCAGACAATGTTAGTTCAAAAGCAAAATAATACCCTGCGAATGCATGCGCTGGGAAAATTTGGCGATTTACTGCTGGCAATTTCCAAAGACCCGGCAATGTTGCGTTTTTTGAATAACCAGCAAAATAAGAAGGCACACCCCAATGAAAACTTCGCCCGCGAAGTATTGGAACTGTTTACCCTTGGGCGGGGAAATTATACAGAAAAAGATATCTCTGAAGCAGCCAGGGCTTTTACGGGCTGGTCATCTACAGCAGAGGGAGAATTTATCTTTCGGCAGCGTCTTCATGATTTTGGGACCAAAGAATTTTTGGGTAAAAGGGGCAATTTTAATGGAGAAGATATTCTCAATATCATTCTCGAACAAAAACAAACGGCCCGTTTTATTACCCAAAAAATCTATCGTTTTATGGTTAATCCTGAGATTGATGAAACGATGGTGGAAAAATGGGCGAGGGATTTTTATGAGTCTGAATATGATATTTTGGCTTTACTGGAAAAAATCTTCCAATCGGATCATTTTTATCTCCCGGCTAATATGGGCTCGCGCATCAAATCTCCCATTGAATACCTGGTGGGAATCATGCGGGCACTCAATCTGCAATTCGAAGATGAAGACGGTTTGATTGCCTTACAAAAACTCCTTGGTCAGACTTTATTTATGCCTCCAAATGTTGCCGGATGGCCTGAGGAAACGAGTTGGATTGACAGCAGTTCCATGATGGCCCGGCTCAAAATCCCCCAGGCGTTGATTTTCTCTTCTGAGTTAAATCTGCAAGGGAAATCCAGTTTTTCAGGTAATGAGGACGGAATTGTCGTCAATAAACATCTTGCGAATAAACTAAACGCCACAATCCGTTGGGAAGGAATGATGAGTTTGATGGCAAAAAAAAGCGACGAGGAAGTAATAGAATGGCAACAGGATTATTTACTCCAGTCCCCATCTTCTTTAGTGGACAAGGGTTTGCTTCGCGAATTTGTAGGGGGAAATACCCGTGAAGACAAAATCAAAATGCTTTGTATGAGGCTTATGACTACTCCTGAATTTCAACTTTGTTAGAATCCAATCTCATGTTACATAGAAGAGACTTTTTAAAACTTTCCAGCTTCGCGTCTGCTGCGGCTTTGGTGCCTAATTTCCTCAATATATTCAATCAGTTTCCGATTCAGTCTAATGGCAAAAAATTAGTCATTATTCAGAAATCAGGTGGTTGTGATGGGCTAAATACCTATGTTCCTTTTGAAAATGATCTGTATTTCAAAGCGCGGCCTCAGCTTGGACTTTCTGATTCTGAAATTATTAAAATCGGAAGTCAGCAAGGAGTAAATTCGGCGATGAAAGAGATTGCCGATATTTTTAATGAAGGCGAAATGACCATTTTAAATCAGGTAGGGTATCCCAATCCGGATCGGTCGCATTTTCGCTCTATGGATATCTGGCATACGGGAAGTAATGCTGATGAATACTGGCCTACCGGCTGGCTTGGTCGTTATCTGGATGCTTCCTGTAATCAATGCGCCAAACCACATCATGTATTGGAAATAGACGATACTTTGAGTCTGGCCAATAAGGGGCTAAACAGCAATGCGTTGGCTTTATTGAATACAGGACAACTGTATCGGGCTACTCGTGATGAGTATTTACAAAGACTTGACCAGGAGTACAAAAAACAAAAAAGCAGCCTGAATCCTTCTCTCGATTATATGTACAAAACCATGTCTGAAACGATCAATTCAGCAGCTTATATTCATGAAAAGGCAAAAACCTATCGGTCAAAAGTCAATTATCCATCGGGGATCTTGGGAAGACAATTAAAACTGGTTGCAGAACTGATTAACTCGGGCGTAGAAACCAGTGTGTATTATACTTCACTTCCAGGTTTTGATACACATGTAAGGCAGAAAATGCAGCAGGAAAGGCTATTACAACAATATAGCGATGCAGTTGCGGCTTTTATTCAGGACCTGAAAATGAACAATCAGTTTGAGGATGTATTGATTATGACTTTTTCTGAATTTGGGCGAAGGGTTGAGGAAAATGCCAGTGGAGGCACGGATCACGGGAAAGCCAATAATTTGACCTTGATTGGAGGGAAACTGGCTAAACCCGGGTTTTTCAATTCAGTTCCCAATCTTACAAACCTCGATGAAGGAGACCTGAAATTTGATATCGATTTTCGAAACGTGTACGCAAGTATTTTGAGAAACTGGCTGGAGGTGGATGATGTCGCAATATTAAAGCGCGAATTTGAGCCATTAGGCTTGATTTAATGACTGATTTTGAATCTTCTGATAAAAAATTCCGGAAAATACCTTATTTTGGCTGCTCATAAGAATCACTATAATAATAAAATCTGATTAGGTGATTTAGCTAGATTAGATATTTAGAAAGTGTTTTTTGATATACGAACAAGGATTAACGATATTCGATATGCGAAGTATTGTCTTACTTTAAATATAAACTTCACATATCGAATATCCTTGTTCTTCAATCGTATATCTTAATACTTAGCTTTAGATAAACCTGCATGAATATGCTGAAATATTTTATTAGCCGGGAGTTCTTGTTCACCATATTGGCTTTGGCTGGACTGGGCGTTCTGGTTTACATCGCTATATTTTTCTGGATTCTTCCTTCTTATACCAGACACGGAGATGGAATTATGGTGCCTGATGTGCATACAATGACTTTGGCTGAAGCTGAAGAAGCCATCGAAGAAGCTGGACTAAGACCAAGAGTCATTGATTCTGTTTTTCAGGAACAATTCCCTGGAAAAACCATTATTAAACAATATCCAACTCCTTATAGCCGGGTAAAACCTCATCGTACGGTTTCTCTGACGATTAACAAAATGCAGCCACCTATGGTGGTTATGCCTGAAATTGTGGACATGTCTCTGTATCAGGCAAAGGCCCGCCTGGAAAGCTGGAAACTTGGCCTGGGAAGAGTTACACTGGTTCCCGATATCGCAGTCAACGCAGTTTTGAAGGTAAACTATAAAGGAGAACCTATCGCAGCTGGAGCGAAAGTTCCTCAGGGAGCTAAAATTGATGTAGTGGTTGGGCAGTTGGGAACGGCTCGGGTACAGGTACCGGATCTGCT
>JAGQVA010000298.1 GCA_020438265.1 Bacteroidota bacterium | reverse complement strand
CTTTGCGCGCTGTAATGTAGGTATTTGAGACAAGCGCTCTTCAATGGCTTGCCAGGTTGGCCAGGGCCATTGAGGAGTCTTTTGTGAAAGAATAATTACTCATACCGCAAAGCCATCACCTGATCAGACTTCGCCGCTCTCAACGCATGATAACTCACCGTCAATAAGGTAATTACCAATACAAGCGCCAGCGCAAACAAAAAAGTAGAAACCTTCAGTTCGGTATAGTATGCAAAACCCGACAACCAGTCCTTCATAAAATACCAGGCAGCTCCAAAGGCAACCGGAGTGGCCAGTCCAACCAAAATCACAAAGTCTTTGGTGAGTAAAACCATGATATCCTTGATACTCGCTCCGATGATTTTCCTGATACCAATTTCTTTTCTTCTTTGTTCGGCTGTAAATGAAGCGAGGCCCAATAGCCCTAAACAGGCAATGATAATCGTCATAATCGCAAACGTAGTGAATATTTGACTACGGCGTTGATCTTCTTCATACTGAGCAAAAAACTCCTCATCCAGGAAAACATATTCAAACTCCCGACCGGGCAGAATCTTATCCCAGGTTTCTTCAATATAAGCAATCGTCTCATTGACATTATCTTTGTCAACTCGCAGATGAGCAAAGAAATTATTCTTGCGCGGGTAAAAAGCCAGAGCCTCAATCGGATCATACAGCCATTTTTGATGGAAATTTTTCACTACACCTACTACACGAGCCGAATTGAGAGAATCCCTGCGATAATTAATCTTTTTACCAATAGGGTTATCCCAGGCCATTCTTTCGACCATCGCTTCATTAACCAAAACTGCCTGTGCTGAATCGGTTGAAATATCTTCTGAAAAATTCCTTCCTTCTACAATTTCTATTTCCATATCAGGGAAATAATCGTAGTCTACAAAATAAAAGTCCAGCCCCTTGTCTTCCATGACTCCTTCATTATTTTCAATCGGCCAGAGAATTTTTCCAAAACCAATGCCTGGGGAAGAAGAAGCTGTTCCTGCTGCCTTGATTTTGGGGTTTTGAAGGAGCGCTTCCCTGAGTACGGGCCATTTTTCATTGCTGCCATTTCCGCGAAGACCAAATCTGATTACAGGTTCCTCAGTAAATCCAAGGTCTTTATCCCTCAAAAAATTCAGCTGATCATACACAATTCCTGTACTAACCAATAAAGCCAAAGAGATCACAAACTGAAGCCAAACCAATCCTTTCCGCAAAAATGTATTTCCTCCCCCTTTAATCTGGGTGCTTTTTAATACTCTTACAGGTTCAAAAGAGGAGAGATAAAAAGCAGGATAACTTCCTCCCAGCACGCCTACCAATACTAAAATACCAAATAATGATCCCATGACTACTGGATGGAAAATCAAACTCATTTCCAGCGATGTACCCAACATATCATTCAATGTTGGAAGAATCAACATGATAATTCCGATACTCACCAGCAAGGACGCGAGCGTAATAATCACTGATTCTGAAAGGAATTGGCCTATTAACTGGCTTTTCAGAGACCCCATGACTTTTCTGATACCCACTTCCCGCGCTCTTCTGGCAGAGCGGGCAGTAGCCAGATTCATATAGTTAATCGAAGCAATCAGGAGCATGAAAATACCGACAATCGCGAAGAGGTAAATATAAGCCATTTCACTGGTAGGCTGAGGCTCTCCCTGGAAGTCGGATTTCAGGTGAATATCTCTGATAGGAAGCAAAAAATAGGTAATCGTTACGCCATAGTTTTTGAAAATAGGCTCTACATATTTTTCAGATACCTCCGGAAGTTTTGCCGCGAATGATTCTCTTTGATTCGCATTCTGGAGCATTACGTAAGAGTATAGGCCATAATTTCCCCAGCTACCCTGCTGCGCTCTTTCGGACTGAGTATAATAAGAGACCACCGCATTCAGGATAATATGCGAGTTCGTAGGCATATCTTTAAAAACAGCGGTTACTTTCAAACCATTTTCGCCAATATTTTCGTTTTTGAGAATTTTCCCAACCGGGTTTTCATTACCAAATATTTTGGTAGCCATGGATTGATTGATTGCAATCGTATTCGGCTCTTTGAGGGCTGTTTCCGCATCGCCATAAAGCAAATCAAAAGTAAACATTTTGAAAAGCGCAGAATCCGCAAAAAAGACTAATTCTTGTGTGAATTTTTGGTCTTCGTACTCAAAAACCTGTTGTCCGATATCAGCAATCCGGCAAAATTCTTCCACTTCGGGGTAATCAGCTTTTAAAGCTGGTGCCAAAGGACGCTGACCAGATGCCCATCTAAAGGAATTATCCGGCTCATTTAACTCTGACGAAACCCGGAAAATACGATCCGCATTTTTGTGGTGCACATCAAAACTCAGTTCGTGAGTCAAATAAATAATGATAAAAAGGCTGCAGGAAATTCCCAGGGTTAGTCCCAGAATATTGAGAAACGTGTAGCCTATCTGGCGCTTTAAGTTTCTCAATGCGGTGGTAATAAAGTTCCTTAACATGTAATTATAGTTAGTAATGTATGTTTTTAAAGGGGAAAAGAATGTGGGAAACCTGGAATTTGGATTTCGTTTATTGGGGGTTACTCAGGTTCCTTTGTTATAATAATACACATAAAAGTAATGAAGTTCAAAGAGACTCGGGTATGTAAGTATTGCATATCTGCAAACGAAGCTCAATAAATCTACCCGCAAACTTATTTGCGACAATATTGCATTTGTGAATTCGAGCTATTATCTTTGGGACGAATGACAGATTATTTTGGAAAAAATTCAAAAACATATTGTTCATTTTTTCCTGCTTCTTTCGCTTACATTTGTGTTTCCTGTAAAATACTGGCACAAATGTATATCATGGGAAGATAAGCATGAGTTGCATCAGGTTGCTGATCAGGAAACCAGTTTTTCCGATTACCAAACTCATTGCGATCTCTGTGATCTGATTTTTCCTCAGGTTATCACCTCTGATAGCCCCATTCTTCCCGTTTATTCCATTCTAAAGCACTGGGAGTCAATGCCTTTTTATCAGGCTCCTGTTCCTGCGTTACAAGCTTTATTTCTTCTGAGAGCCCCTCCGGTCCTCTCTTCCTCCTATTGCTAAAACCGGTTTTATAGCAATTCATTATCTCCTTTTCGGGGGAATTATCGGCGATATCTGAGCCTGATAATATTCCAATATGTAAATGATTTCTTTTTGTGAATAGAGGTTAATGATTCCTCTGCCAGTTCACGGAAGATTTTCAAATATTTTCATTCAACATTTTTAAAACTTTCTCAAAATTATTTTTAAGATGAAAAACAATCTTTTTCAATTATTGATGATAGGCTCGTTTTTAGGCCTCGTGATGACCTTCTCGGCATGTAAACCCGAAGATCCACATGGAGGAGAAGAGGAGATCACTACTGTAAAACTCTCTTTTGATGGTGGTCCTACCGTTTCCTGGAAAGAAGGAACGGCTACCGATCCAGAAATTGTCCTTGACGCAAATGCTACTTACACAGTATCTGTTGAATTCCTTAATGAAGAAGATCCCAATAATATAGAAGACATTACAGTTGAAGTCAGGGGAGAAGACGATGAGCATCTGGTTTGTTATGAAGTATTGGGAGGAGCAAATGCTACGATTACCCGCACCGATAGCGATGGCCAGTTTGAAGTAGGACTTGCAACCGAATGGGAAACCGGCGCAGCTTCTTCTGGTACGGTTATGCTCACTTTACGCCATCAGCCAGGCGTCAAAGATGGTACCTGTACACCCGGAGATTCTGATGTGGAAGTTACTTTCAATATCACGATTCAATAGATCGTGATATAGTCAGAATAAAAATTTCTTTTCGAATTAGTGTCGTGTTAATACTAATCCCCTGGCCTCTTACCAACGAGGCGGGGATTTTTTAATCAAAAATTCTGCTTCTCCACCTCCTCTCCATACCTCCAAAGCATAAATGCCATATAACCAATCCATATAAAGAAGAACAAATACCCCACTCTCTGCCCAATGCCAGGCATGTCGACAGGACGGTAAAATCCCGCCAGGGTGGATATTACTGCAAGTGCAATAGAGGGAATCCGTGCAGGTTGCCAGAAATAGGTCCGCTTGAGAATAGGGGGGAGGGTATAGGCCGCTATATAAAAAGAGAAAAACGCTCCAATATTGCTGACGGTATGCAGAAACATGGAAAAGGTATTTTTGGCTTCAAAATTGGCGGGGAACAAACCGGCCAGTACCATAAACAGACCTGACAGAACGAGGCCATACATAGGTACTTTGGACACGCTCACGGTATCTCTTGAAATTCCTTTGTAAAGTCCGAAACCAAATATGCTGATCATGCCTCCGACAAGGATATAACCGATAATATTCCAGGTGTGGCGATTGAAGGCATCCACAGAGCCCAATTCGCTGATGGTTTTGGTATAATGGCTGTATTCGGGCCTGATCCCTGCCATGATGAGGTAGGTAATCACAAATATTGCCGGGGCAATAAATCCAAACCATGCATACCTTTTGTACTTCATACTTTATTGATACGGGGGGGATTCATTTTGTTGGGAAAATAACTTTGATTCCACTTTTTTCAAAAAAAGTGGAGCAAAAAACTGGGGAATTACTCACAAATCTGCTATTTATTTAAGGTGTTCATGAGGGCTTCGCCGTTTTATGCGACGCGCGTAATCCCCCCACAACCACCATATTTTTCACAGCTCTGCCATTTCTGGTGTTCAAGAGCACTTCGTGGTTCCCCAATCCAGCGCGCCTGGGTGCAATTACCCCTTCTTATACCTTCGGTATGATTTGTTATTCAAACTGAAAAAACTCCAGATTGGGGAGATCCTGAATAGGGACGGGGATATTTTTGAGGGGGTTGCCATTTAGCCAAAGCATGCGCATGAGTTTTAGGTTTGACAGACTTTGGGGCAATTCCCGGATTTTATTGTGACTTACGTCCAGCTTTTGAAGATCGGTCATATTGCCGATGTTTTCGGGCAAGGATTTTAATTTGTTTTGAGAGAGATATAGCTCCCGAAGTCCTGTAAGCTGGGAAATGGTTTCAGGCACGGATTCTAGTTTATTATTCCTCAATTCCAGCATTTTCAAGGAACCAAGCTGCCCCAGTTCATCAGGAAGGGATTTGATCTTATTATCTCTCAAAACACATACTCTGAGGTTTTTTAACTTTCCAAAGGAAGCAGGGATGGATGTTAATTGATTGCCGCCGAGTTCTAATACTCTCAGATTCTCCATTTCTCCAATTTCATCGGGAAGTTCTTTAAGCACATTTCCCGTCATTCCCAAAACGGTTATATGTTTGGCTTTTAGCAGAAGATCTGGAAAATGGTCAAGTTCCAATTCGGTTAAATGAAGGGCACTGAGTTTTTTATCATAGGTTACCTGAATGCGGCGCAGGGCTTCCTGAAGGTTTTCGTTCATAGCTGGGGGTAATTAGAGAGTGCCGATTGCTGGTTGCAATCGGCACTCATTTGGTTTTTTAATATGGTAAGAATAAATGACTTATTGCTTAACCACTCTTATAATTTTGCTCTCTGTTTCAGTTTCAATTCTCAGCATATACATACCAGGAGCCAGGTCTGAAGTTTCAACCTTAATAACTTGCTCGCCGGAAAGCTGATTGGTTTTTTCCTGAATCATTTTCACTTCTTGTCCTACCAGATTAATCAGACTGATTTTGACAGTTCCTTCATTAACCAGATCATATTTAACTGTCAGAAGTTGATCAAATGGGTTTGGATAAGCCTTTGCTATAGCGATTTCTTCAGATTGGTTTACAACAACTCTGGCTGCCGGGCCATAGGTATGACTTCCCAGGAAGCTGAAAGTGTTATTGGAATATGCATCCCATTCAGAAGGAGTATAATTGGTATTGGGATCGGTAACGGTAGACTTTCTTACCAAAGTAGTATTCCTTCCAAAATTACCGCTGCCACCATTATAAGTACCTACAATGTCTATCAAGGTGCCATTTTTAAACAAACCAATTGGGTCGTTTCCAGTAAAGGTCATCACATTAGAACTGGTGGTCAGATCGGCTACATTGGTAATAGATGATGAAGCTGAAGAATGTGCTACTACGTAAACATCACTATCTGAAAGCGTACCGCTAAGGGGAGTATCATTTTGCCAGCTACCGCCTCCATTCAATTGTTTTCTCAAAGAATATCCGGAAAGACTGACTGCTGCACCAGTAAAGTTGGCAATCTCGATAGCTCTGTTACTGGAGCTTCCTTCAATATATTCTGATATGAACAGTTCTGAAGCACCAGTAACAACCGGAACAGTCTGTCCACTAACTGTATTGCTATTACCACTATTTCCTGCTGCATTATAAGCCACGACATAATAATAGTACAGGGTTTCCAATGACATAGAGTTATCAGAATAACTGGTAGCATCCACTCCCAGGCTGGCAATCTGGCTGAAGTTTACGTTATCAGCGGAGCGATATACATAATAGCCATCTTCATCAGTTACATCATCCCATGTAAGATCCAGCGAAGTTTCTGTTTCTGTAATAGCCAAATTTGCAGGTGCGTCAGGAGGTGTAGCGGTTCCGTCCATTGTATGGCTTCCCAGGTAGCTGAATTCATCAGTTGAATAAGAATCCCACTGGCTGGTTACATAAGTTGCAGATGGGCTGTTAATGGAAGATTTTCTAACCAGGGTAACATCCTGAGCATAATTGGCACTACTACCCAAAGTACCCAGCATATCGATCAAGGTGCCATTTTTAAACAGACCTA